>JAGWVP010000065.1 GCA_018970825.1 bacterium
CCGCTAGGTCGGCGAGCGAGTCCCCGGGCCCGAGCACGCGGCGCTCCCGCACCCCGGTCCTACTCTCGATCCATCCCCGCTCGACGCCGAGACGGTCTTCGATCTCGGCGTTGACGACGACCTGCGAGGGGAGCGCCGCGCCGACCCCGACGAAGCGCGCCCGCACCACCGATCAGCCCTCGCCCGAGGTCGCGAGGCCGGAGTCCACCCGCAGCGCGCCGGACACGTCTTCCGTACCCGGGGCGGGCGGCGCGCCGTTCCGCCCCGATGCAGGCGACGGTCCGGCCGCGGACGGGCTCTCGCCCCGGCGCCCGTGCAGTTCCACGAAGTCGAGCGTCGTCGGGCCCGGGGCCGTGAGCCTGAGCCGGATCTCGCCCGCGCCACGCGGCAGGAGGACGCCGCGACCGAGGAATCCCACTCCGGAGCCGAACACCTCCGTCGGGGGATCGACCGAGAGGATCTCGATCCCGCCCGGTCCCGAGAGGCGGGGGAACACCCGGACGGAGATGCCGTCGGGCGAGGCTCCGAACGGAATGCGGACGACCGGGTCGGTGCACGGCCAGGAGGTTCTTCTCGGCTCGCCGTCCCGGTAGTCCATCGGGGCCGGCTCGGGCGGCGGCGGCAGCGGGCCCGTGGCGCAGCCTTCGACCGCCCCGCGTTCGGGATGGAGAACCGCGGCATACTCGAAGAGGGCGAGCGACCCGAGTCTCCCTTCACCCGCGAATCCGTCGATCCACGAGGGGGGAACCGTTCGTGTCGGCAGCAGCAGCGCGTCGAGACCCGAAGCGGGGGGAAGTCCGCGTTCGCGCATCGCTCGCAGCAGGAAGTAGCCGTTGTCGGTGTCGAAGTCCTCCACGCCCACGCCGTGGACCTCCCACCGCAAGGGACGGTCGACCGCGCCGATCGTGTCGACGACGGCCTCCGCCATCTCCTGCTTGGTCGCCAGCGTGAGGAGTCTCGCGCGTGCGCCCAGGTTTTGGGGGCGAGGCCCCCCGACCCGCAGGTAGTCGAGATTGGCGGAGATCCAGCCCGAACTCGCGGCGGATGCCACCCACCAGGCGAGGAGCGCGCTGCGACAGATCGCGACCATCCCGACGGCGGCGAAAAGCCACCGGCTCCCGGAAAGGGCCACGGCGACGCCGACGGCGACCGCTCCCGCGACGAATCGGCCGTCGAGGTAGTAGCACCAGACCACGGTCGGCAGCGCGAGCGGGACGATCGTCGTCGCAGCGAACGTCGCGAGCACGAGCCGCAGCGTTCCGGGCTCGCGGACCGAACGCGTGCGAGACGCGAGCCAGCCGACGGCCGCGAGCGGGGCGAGGATCGCCACGACCTCGATCGGGATCCACATGCGAGCCGCGCCCGGGAGGACCTCGTAGGGCCTCGTCAGTCCCGCGAGAAACCTCGGCACGAGGAACAGGAAGTCGAGCAGCCGGTCCGCATAGGGCGAGACCTCGGGGGACGTCGCGGCCGTCGTCGAGGACGCGGTACCGGGAAGCGGGTGGCCGGCGGCGACGAGCATCGGCAGCAGCGCAAGCCCGCAGGCCCCGGCGGCGACCGCCAGCCCGGCTCTCCCGACGCTCCCGAAGCGCGACAGCAGGGTACCCGCCGCCACCGGAACGAGCGCCGCAGCCGCGAGGTGCAGCTGGGTCGCGAGGCCGGAGACGAATCCGAGGACCCCCGCCCGTGCGCGACCGGGCGACTGGAGGAATCGGCGGCCGGCCCACAGGAAGAGCGCGCATGCGGCGGGAACCGCGGCCGGCGCCCAGGCGACGCGCGAGTCGATGACCGCTGCGGGATGGAAGCCGAGCCAGAGCAGCGCCGCGAGCCCGGCGGTCGGTCCCGCGATCACCCACGCGAGCGTCGATGCACCCGCGACGGCCGCGGTGCCGAGCAGGGCTGCGAACGCGTAGCCGGCGAGCGGCGAGTCGACGAGCAACGCCGGGATCGCCCAGAAGAAGTAGTACGTCGCGCCGAGCCGGACGCGATTGCGCATCGCGGGTCCCGCCTCGGGCCACGGACCGCCGTTGGCGATGCTCTCGGCCCACGCCGCGTCCCGCGCCTGGTCCACGCCGAACCAGCCGGCGTCGAGACGCCAGAGCCGCAGCGCTCCCGCCGCGACGAGGAGGAGCGCCGCGAGAAGCAGGGCGCGGCGGGTGATCGTCGGAGGAGCGTGCTCCCCGCGAAACGCGGTCGCGGCCTTCACTTCGGGAAGGGGACCTTCCGCACCATGATGTCGATCGGCGTCGGCAGGTCGGCGTCGGCGAGCGTCTTTCGCAGGCCGGTCATGTCGGCCCATCGCTCCCAGAGAACCCAGGCTCCCTGGTCCGACACCGCCACCTGCGGCAGCCGGAGGTTGCCCTTCTCGACTCCCGCGACGCGGATCGCCTTGTCGCCGGGCCAGGTCTTCCCGCCGTCGGCGGACAGGCGCGCGACGATCTCGCGATCCCCCTCCTGCCAGGCGACCGCGATCCGGTCGCCGTCGACGGCGATCCGGGGACGCACCGCGAGGATCGCGGGCCGCGAGTCGTCGAGGCGCGCGGGCGAGTCGAACGGACGAGTCCAGGTCGCGCCGCCGTCGTCGGAGGAGTTGAAGTAGATCCCGGTCTCGTCGGAGGCGCCGCCGTGCCAGACGAGGAACACCCGAGGCCCCACCGCGATCATCTGCGAAATCGCGAGCGCCGCTCCCTCGTAGATCGCCTTGGGCGCGCTCCAGGTCTTGCCGGCATCCGTCGACGACGACATCCACAACCAGCTGCGCGAGGTCTCGCCGACGATCCCGCTCGTCCAGGTGGCGGTCAGCCGACCGTTCGACTCGACGAGTGCGGGCCAGATCGGGGAGGCCTTCGCTTTCGAGTCGTCGATGCGGACCGGGGCCGACCAGGTCGCGCCGCCGTCGGTGCTGTGCACGACCGAGATCGACGCGTCACCGCGCTTCTTCTCTTCCCAGGCGACCCAGGCTTCGCCCCCCTGCCCGATCGCCGCCGCGGGGCCGACCGACTCGGTCTTGCCCGAGGGCGCGATCATGACGTCGGCGGCCTGCCAGGTCGCCCCGCCGTCGCTCGAGTGGTTCGCAAAGATGTCGCGCTCGATGTTTCGCTCGTCGCTGTAGGCGGCAAGCACCGCGCCGTCGGGGCGCGATGCCACGCTGCCGGGGAAGGACTGGTGCACCGAGTTCAGGATGCGAGTCTCGCCGAAACTGCCGCCGAAGTCGGCCGACTTGCGCGAAAGCATGAACTTCTCGCCGACCGCGTTGCGACGCGCCTGCCACACCGCGAGGAGGCTACCGTCGGCGAACGGCACGAGATCGGGCGACACCGAGATCGTGTCGCCGTAGCCCGGCTCGTCGAGGACGGCGGGGGCTCCCCAGGTGCTTCCGCCGTCGGACGACCGGCGCACGACCACGTGACGGTTCATGCGGCCGTTGGCGACCATGTAGACGGCGGCGACGGTGTTCCCGCGTGCGGCGATGTCGGTGTAGTACGGGAACGAAAAGGTGGCTCCGCTCTTCTCGGGTTCGGTGAGCCGCGTCTCCGGGCCGAGATCGGGCCCCCAGAGGCCGGAGGCCCACTGGCACCCCCCGATTCCGGTCGCCGCCAGCACGGTCGCCATGGCCACGGCCCAGGGCCGGCACCGGTTCGTCTTGCGCTCGCTCATCTGCATCCTCCCCGCCTCGGTCATGTGATGTAGCGGCGCCGCGGGGGAAAAAAAAGGCGGGGCCGGATCTCTCCGGCCCCGCCTGGAATCCGGTGGCCTCCCGCGGGAGGCCACCTGGATGGATGATTACTGATTGCTGCCGAGGATGCGGTACTTGCCGTTCGAGCCCGCGCCGAACTGGCCGACCGCCTGGCCGTAGACCGCGTAGACGAAGCGGCCGGTGTCACCACCGATGTTCGGCTCGAAGCCGTTCAGGCGGAGGATACCCGCCGTCAGGCCCGAGAACGAACCGGGGATGAGGCCGCCGTCGTCGCCCGGCTTGAGGCTCGCGAACTTCGCGCAGCCGATCGAGATGCCGGGGAGGGACGTCGCCGTCTCGGTGTTGTCGTAGTAGGTCAGGTCGGCACCGATCGAGTTGCCCGGGCCCACTTCCTTGCCCGTCGGGCCCCAGCCGGCCTCTTCCTGCAGGTTCAGGAGGACGGCGGCCGAGAGATTCAGCGAGTCGGGGCGGAACGTCTGGAGGTCGATGTCCGTCACGACGCCACGGGGCAGGCCCGTGTGGACGCCACCTTCGCTGTGCAGGCCGAGACCGATCGCGTCCGCGCCGAGCGAAGCGCCCGAGTTCGTGTCGGCGAGCGTGTAGGTGCCGACGATCGCGTCGTCGACGAGTTCGAAGCCCGCGTACGAGCCGTCGCTGCAGTTGTTGTTCGTCGTGTACGCCGTCACGACCACGAAACCGCGCTTGCCACGCAGGTTGATCGACGGGCCGAACGCCTGGTTGTCCGCGTCGATGGCGCGGATGTCCGTCGGGTCGACGACCACCGTGTCGTTCAACGTGAGGCAGGCCCACACGTCCGCGAGGTGATCGCAGTTCGACGACCAGTACGACCAGTGCGTCGTCACGGCGGCGAGCGTCGAGCCACCGAACTCCGACAGACCACCGATGTTGCTGACGACGAAGAAGCTCTGACGATTGTTCGTCGCGTCGAACGGCATCACGAGCGCGTTCGAGGGCTGAGTGTAGCTGGTGTCCACATCATCCGCCGACGCGAAGCTGTTGCTCGCGCCGACCACTCCGACGGCCAACGCCACCGCGGCCACCCCTAGCATCCGAAGACCTCTCATATTCCCCTCTCTCCTTTCGCTGGACCGCTCAGAAGTTGATCTGCGTACCCGGCTCTTCATGCTGCACCGGGGTTAGCGGACGTCAACGCCGAGCCCATTAATACGCGAACTTTGAAAAACCCCCTGTTTTCGACGCGGTACCCCTCGGGTCCCCCGCCACGAACCCCCAGAAAACAACCTTCGCCCCCCGCACCTCACAGAGGGAAGTACTTCCGGATAGCGTACCGCACCCGGTCGAGTCAACCCGATGCGCCGAAGATTGCCCTTCCGGGCCCTTGAAACCCACCTCTACTGCTCCAGACGGACGTACCACTGCCCGTCCCTGCGGACCCAGTCCTGCTTCTCCGCAATCTGCTTCCGGATCGTCATCGGAGGCCCCCCGGGGCGCAGGACGGGCACGTTGGCCTCGACCTCGACCTCGACCGACGCCCGATCCCCCTCGATCCCGACCTTGCCCACCCGGGCGCCCAGGAACTCCATCGTGGCCTGCTCCCGGCGCTTCAGGAAGTCCTCGATCTTGAAGGACTTTCGCAGCTCGGGGTCGAGCATGTCCTGGTAGATCGCCTTCCACTCGAGCTTCTGACGCATCTCGTCAAATCGCTGGACCCGGACGTCGAGAACCTGTTGGGGATCCGGGGTCGAGCAGGCGCTGGCGCATGCCATGGCCGTCACCACGGCGGCAAGGGCGGCGCGCCGGGCGAACGGGATGGCCCCGGTCTCGGGGGCGGGCGGTGCAGCCGGCGCTCCTCTACGCACGGCCGACCTCCGGCAGGGCCGGGTCCTGGCCCGGCCCTTCTGCCGACCGCCACTCGTGGGCGATCCGGCACACCCCCCAATCCGCTTTCGAGTTGACGATCGAAAACGGCGCCTCCCCCTCCTTCACGTCCAGCATCGTCAGCGGCCGCCGGGAATCGATGGTCGCGACGTTGAAGTGATAGCTCCCGCCCAGCAGGTCGAGGCGGGGAAAATGCAGCGCGACGAAGAATCGGTCGTCCCCGAGCGGCCGGGCAAGCGCCCCGTCGAGCTCGGTCGAGCCGCAGTAGCAGACGAGTCCGTCGCTGCGGACGACTCCGATCGCCACCCCGGGCTCGGCATCGGCCCCGGGCGCCCGCTCGAGCCAGACCTGGACGGTGACCGGGTCGCCGGCCTCGATCCTCGAGAGCGGGCGGCCCGCTCCGTCGATGGCCCGCACGCGCTCGATCGAGACCAGCGGGGGTGCCCCCTCTCCCGACGGCGCGTCGGCAGAAAGGCCCGCGCTGCCGCGCAGGAGCCGGGCCCGCGAGCGATCGGCATAGACGTCACAGACCTCGGCGGCCTCGCCCTGCGCCGCGACGCGGCCGCCGTCGACCCAGATCGCCTGCCGGCAGAGCTTCTTCACCTGGTAGAGGTTGTGCGAGCAGAAGAGCAGCGTGCCGCCCCCTGCGAGAAAGCCCTGGATGCGCTCGGTGCACTTCGCCTGGAAGCGCTGGTCGCCGACCGCGAGCGCCTCGTCGATGACGAGCACGTCGGGCTCGGCCGCGGTCGCGATCGAGAACGCGAGCCGAAGGAACATGCCCGAGGAATAGGTGCGCACCGGCTGGTCGATGAAATCGCCCAGCTCGGAGAACTCGACGATCGCCACCGCACGCTCGGACATCTCCTCGCGGGAGAGCCCCTGGGCTGCCCCGGCGAGGAAGATGTTCTCGCGCCCCGAGAACTCGCCGTGGAAGCCCGCCCCGAGCTCGAGGATCGAGCCCGCGCGGCCGCGAACCTCGATCGAGCCCTCGGTCGGCACGGCGGCGCCCGCCGCCATCGCGAGCAGCGTGCTCTTGCCGGCGCCATTGTCGCCGACGAGGCCGAGCGCGCCTCCGCGTTCTATTTCAAACGAAACGTCACGCACTGCCCAAAACAGGGAATGCCGAGGCGCTGCCCCGAACCACTCGGCGACCCGGTCGGTCGGCCGCACGTAGCGCCGGAAGCACTTGCCCACGGACCTGGCCCGGACCGCGGTCATACCAGGTCCGCCATCTCGGCACGGGCCCGGGATACGGCCGAGGCCCCGACGGCGAGTGCCGCGGCCGCCACGAAAGCGCTCCAGGCGAGGCCCCCCCACGGAATCGGTCCCCCGAGCGCAAAGGCCCGATAACCCTCGACGATTCCCGAGAGCGGGTTCAGCGAGAGCAGCCCGCGCAGCCCGGGAGGGGCGGCTTCGGCCGAGTAGACGATGGGCGTGAGGTAGAACCATGCCTGCAGCGCGGCCACGACCACCTGGGCCGTGTCGCGGAGATAGACGTGGAGCACCCCGAGAATCCAACCGACGCCGGTCGCGAGCAGGACTTGCAGGGCGAGCGGGACGAGGCAGAGGGGGCTCGTGGCCGCCGGGAGGAGCCCGAAGAGCGGCATCAGGACCAGCAGGACCCCCAGCGCCACCAGGAGTTGGGCGGCGGCCGAGAGGACCGGCTGGACCAGCACCACCTCCGGCGGGAAGGCCATCCGCTTCACCAGGACGCCTCCGTCGATCAGCGAGGTCGTCGCCCGGGCAACCCCCTCCTGGAAGGCGATCCAGGGAAAGAGGCCCCAGGCGAGTGCCAGGGCGAAGGGCACCCGGGAGTCCTCGCCGAAGCGCACCCGCAGGACCATCGAGAACACGGTCGTCAGGATCGCGATCTGCAGCAGCGGCCCGACGACCGCCCAGAGGAGTCCGGCGGACGAGCCCGCGTACCGGGTGCGGAGGTCGCGGGCGACGAGCGCCCGAAGGAGCCCGCGGCGCGACCAGAGCAGGCGGAGCGAGTCGAGCGGCCGCCCGGGTACCGGCCCGCGCGGGGGCCCTCCGCCGTCGGCCGGACTCACGGGCGCCCCCCGCGTCGATCGAGCGCGCGCAGCCCCTCGTCCGCCTCGGCGACGGCACCGAGCGCCCTCGCCCGCTCGAAGCTCGCGCGCGCAGCGGCCGGGTCGCCCGCGGCGACCTGCGCGAACCCGAGCACGTTCCACGATTCCCCGTCGCCGGGGTCGACGACGAGCGGGCGGGCGACCTCCACCGCTCGCGGCCCGTCGCCCGTGTCGGTGAGCACGCGGGCGAGCGTGCGACGCACGTCGGCGTCCCCCGGCGCAGCGCGGTGCGCGCGCTCGAGCGGCTCGAGCGCCGCCGCCGGGCGTCCGCGGGACGCGAGCGTCGCGCCGAGATTGTGGAGCGCGCGCACGGAGTCGGGCGCGACGTCGAGCGTCGCGCGCCAGAGCGTCTCCTCGTCGCGCCAGTCCTCGACCCGCGCGCGCGTGCGCAACGCGAACGCACAGGCGAGCGCAGCCGCGGCGAGACCGGCGGCCGCACGTCCGCGCCGACCGGAGAGCCGCACGACACGGGCGAACCCGTCGCCGAGAGCGAGGGCGAGACCGGCGAGCGGCAGGTAGGCGTTGTGCTCCGCGACCACTTCCGCGTAGGGCACGACCTGCGCGACCGGCACGAGTGCGACGAGGAACCACAGGAGCCCGAGGCCGGCGACCGCACCGCGGCGGAGCAGGAGGATCCCGAGTGCGCCGATGCCGCTCACGGCGAGCCCGGCCGCGAGCGTCCGGGCCTCGAGCGCCTGGCGCGGCAACTCGAAGGCTCCCGCGCGGTAGTCCGCCTGCAGCTCGTCGGGCAGCACCGCGAGTCGCAGGTAGCGGCCGAGCACCCGCAGCGTGAGCGCGGGCTGGCGCGCGATCGGGCTCGAGGCCGCCCGCGCGAGGACCGGCCCGATCCGCTCGCGGTAGAGCGTCGCCGCCCCGAGCACGGCCGCAGCAACGCCGAGAAGCACCCCGCGCCACGCACGAGCGGGCGCGTCGGTGCGCGATCCGCCCGGCGGCCGGACGAAGGTCGCGAGCCAGGCGAGCAGCGGCAGGACGACCGCCGTCTCCTTCGCACCCAGCGCGAGCAGCCCGCAGGCGAGCGACCCGGCGACGGCAACGGGGCCGCCCCCGCCCGCGATGCGCCACCACCACGCACCGAGAGCCGCGATCCCGAAGAAGGCGCACAGCAGGTCGCGGCGACCGGACACGTAGGCGACCGCCTCGGAGCCGAGCGGGTGCACGGCGAAGGTCGCAGCCGCCACCAGCGCCGCCTCGTCGGAGCCGATCATCGAGCGCGCGAAGAGGAAGAGCGCGAGCGTGGTCGCGAGGTGCCAGATCACGTTCGAGAGGTGGAAGACGCGCGGGTCGAGCCCGCCCGCGACGAGGTGATCGACCTGGTACGACAGGACGCGCACCGGGCGATAGGCGAAGCCCGCCGCCTCGCCTTCCTGCCACAGGAGCGAGCCGGGGCGGACGGGCGACTCGCGAACCAGCGGGTTCCCCTCGACGAGCTCATGGTCGTCGAAGACGAAACCGCCGCGGGTCGCGCGCCCGTAGGCGAACGCGACCAGCGCCGCGAGAATCGCGAACGCGAGGGCCGTGCGCCGGGTCCGTGCGCCGATCATCTCGGAACGGAGCCCGGGCCCGGCCCGGGCCTCACTCGTCCCAGGGGTCGCGGTTCGGCAGCTGCCCGAGCCGCGGCTTCTCCGCCGTGGTCGCACGCGAGCGCAGCCGCTTCTCGCGGTACATCTCCGCGCGCGTCGGAGCCCGCATGCCCTTGGTCGCCTCGATCTCGTCCACGACGTCCCACAGGCGGTCCTTGTACTCCTGGGTGACCTGCAGCGCCTCGGCCCGGTTGCGGATGACCTTCGGCGAGAGCAGCACGATCAGCTCGACGCGCCGGGCCGTGTCGCTGTCGATCCGGAAGAGACGCCCGATGCCCGGGATGTCCATCAGGTAGGGCACGCCGCTGCGGCCGCGCGACGTCACCTCCTGGATGATGCCGCCGATGAGCAGGGAGTCGCCGTTCTGGACGACGGCCGTCGTCTCGGTCTCGCGGGTCGTGAAGGCCGGCGAGCCGGTCGAGCTCTGGAAGTTCTTGTCGACGTCGCTGACCTCCTGTCGCACCTGGAGGTTCACGAGGCCGTCGGCGTTCACCTGCGGCAGGACGTGCAGGATGACGCCGGTCGAGCGGTACTGGACGTTGTTGACGAGAGCGGTCTGCCCGTTCACGCCCGAGATGCCGGGGACGTTCGACTGGGACGTGAGGATCGGGATCTCGGTGCCGATGTGGATCGAGGCCTCGCGGTTGTCGGCGGTCAGGATGTGCGGACTCGCGAGCACCTTGAGACGACCGGCCTGCGCGAGCGCGTCGAGCTGGATCCGGAAACTCGACTGGTCGGTGATGATGGCGGTCAACGCGCCGGTCGGGTCGACGCTGATCACCCGCTTCAGGAGGTCGTCGTTCACCCCCGGCGGCAGCCCGAGGATGCTCGAGAGCCCGTCGGCGGTGCCCGTCGGAACGGGCGTGCCGCTCGGGATCGGGCCGAGCCCGCCCGGGTTCGTGATGATGGACTGGATGCCGAACTCCATGTCCTTGTTGAGGGACACCTCGGCGATCAGCACCTCGATGACGACCTGGCGCGGCACGACGTCGAGTTCGCGCAGGACGTTCAGGATCTGGTTCCAGTCCCGGCGCGTCGCGAGGATGACGAGCGCGTTCGAGATCTCGTCGGCGACGATCCGCACCTCGTTCTCGAAGATCGTGTTGCCCTGCCCGCCCGCGAGCACGAAGCCGCCGACC
>JAGWVP010000066.1 GCA_018970825.1 bacterium
GGCGGCGAGGGGATCGCGCGCATCGTCGCCGGGATCGACGCGGTCTACGCCGCCGACGACAACTACCGCACGACGCACCACGGCGAGGACATCCTGGCTCCGGAGTTCGCCGGGGCCGAGGCGAATCGCATCGACGACCCCGGCGAGCAGGGCCGCGTCGTCTTCGAGCGCGACGGGGTTCGCGTGACGGCCTTCCGCGTGAACCATGCGCCCGTGGCACCGGCATTCGGGTACCGGGTCGACCACGCGGGGCGCTCGGTGGTGGTGAGCGGCGACACGACCGCGACCCCGAGCCTCCGGGAAGCGAGCCGCGGCGCCGATCTCCTGGTCGCGGAGGTGATGAACACCGAGATCCTCGAGGCCGCCGAGTGCTCGTTCCGCAAGGCCGGGGACGACCGCAACCGCCGGCTCGTGCGCGACATCCGGAGCTACCACGTCGCGACGGCCGACCTCGCGGCGCTCGCCGAGGAGGCGGGCGTTCGACGCCTCGTGCTCACCCATCTCGTCCCGACGATCGGCGGCGAGGATCCGCGGGCCGACGCCTTGTTCGGCGAGCCGGTCCGGCGCGGGTTCTCGGGCGAGGTCGTCGTCGCCCGCGACGGGCAGCGCTTCGTCGTCGAGCTGGGGTCCTGAGGAGACGGGGGATGTCCCTGCGTCGAGGCCCTTCGACTTCGCAGCCGGTCCCCGCGATCCTCGCCTGCGCGCTCGCCCTCGTCGCGACGGTCGCGCCGGCCTCGGCGCAGCGGCCGTCGGGCACCCAACTCACGCCCGACGCGAGGCGCTACCTCGTGAACAAGGACGTCGGCGGCGAGCGCTGGGCGATCTCGTTCGACCTCGACGACCGCACCGTGACCGGCAACGTCTTCAAGACCGACGGCAGCCCGCCGTCGTTCGTCTGGTGCCGGGTCGCGAGCGAGACGCAGGCCTCCAACCCGGGGGGCAACGCGTATTCGCTCGACTGCTGGGGTGCACCCGCGTGTGCGGCGGCTCCGTGCTCCAACGCCGCGTGGACGGAGATCGGCCGCGGCATCCCGATCGCGGGATCCTTCCTTCTGCCGCCGGGGACGGCCGCGACCTGGGGCGGCGCCGTCGCACCGGTGCTCGCCTCGCGCTGCGCGCTCTCGGGCTGCCACGACGGCAACAACGCGGCAAACGGGCTCGACCTGCGAGCCGAGTCCGCCTGGCGGTCGATCGTGGGCGTGGCCTCGGGGCAAGACGCCTTCCGCGACCTGGTCGAGCCCTTCGACCCCGACGCGAGCTACCTGCTCGCGAAGATCCTGGGCGACGGGATCCTGAACCGGATGCCCCTCGGCCAGCCACCGCTCGACGAGCCGACGACCGCCGCGATCCGTCGATGGATCGAGGAAGGGGCGGCGAAGAACTGACTCCCGGGTCGCCGGACGCGCCCGGCGTCTCCGCGCGAGGGGCCGGACCGGGCACCCTCCCGCCGCTCGCCGGGCGCGGGGGCCGCGCGCCCCGGCACGACCTGCGGCTGGTGCGCTGGCTCTTCCTGCGCGCGCTCGGCGTCGTGCTGCTGATCGCGTTCGCGTCGCTGCGGGTGCAGGTACTCGGGCTGGTCGGCTCCGACGGGATCCTGCCGGCGCAGGAGACGATCGCGTCGCTGCGCTCGCAGCTGCCGCTCGCTCGCGCGGTCGCGGTGCTGCCGACGCTCGGCTGGATCTCGGCGAGCGACGCGGCACTCGTCGCCTTCTGCGACCTCGGCATCGCGTCCTCGCTGCTGGTCGTCGCGGGACTTGCCACGAGACTCGCGCTCTTCGCCTGCTGGGTGCTCTACCTGAGTCTCTACCACCTCGGCGGCGACTTCCTCGGCTTCCAGTGGGACCTCCTGCTGCTCGAGACCACGTTCCTCGGGTGGCTTCTCGCGCCCTGGACCCGGCTCGAGCGTCCGCGCGGCGGCCCGCCGGCCTCGCGCGTCGCGACCTGGCTGCTCCGGCTCCTGCTCTGGAAGCTCGTCTTCTTCTCGGGCTGGGTGAAGCTCCCCTACCCGACGTGGACCGGGCTCCGGGCGCTCGACTTCCACTACGAGACGCAGCCGCTGCCGAACGTCGTCGCCTGGTGGGCGCACCGGCTGCCGCACTGGTTCCAGGCCTGCTCGGTCGCGGCGACGTTCGCGGTCGAACTGGTGGCGCCGTGGCTGTTGTTCGCAGGACGCCGCGCGCGTGCGCTCGGCGCTGCGAGCATCACGATCCTCATGCTCCTCATCGTCACGACCGGGAACTACAACTTCTTCAACCTGCTGACGATCGCGCTCTGCCTCACCTGGCTGGACGACGACCTCGTCCTCGGGCTCCTGCCCGAAGGACTGCGCGCTCGGCTCTCGAGCGGGCCGCGGCCTGCCGACCCGGCCGTCGGAGGCCGCACCCGTCCGAGGGTCCCCCCGATCGCGACCGTCGTCGTCGCGGTCGTCTGGCTCGGCCTGCTCGCCGCGCAGACGACGGCTCTCTTCGCCGGGTACGGCGCGCTGCCGGGTGGGCTGCGCTCGGCGCTCGTCGCCGCCCAGCCGTTCGCGCTCTGCAACCCCTACGGGTTGTTCCGCAACATGACGACCGAGCGCGACGAGATCGAACTCGAGGCGAGCATGGACGGCACCGACTGGCGACCGTACGTGTTCCGGTGGAAGCCGGGCGACCCGCGTCGCGCGCCCGGCTGGTGCGAGCCGCACCAGCCCCGACTCGACTGGCAGATGTGGTTCGCCGCGCTGTCGCGTCCGCAGCGGGAGACGTGGTTCCGCGGGCTCGTCGTGCAGCTGCTGCGCGGCTCGAAGCCGGTCGAGTCGCTCTTCGAGAGCGTGCCCTTCCCGGACGCTCCGCCCCGCTTCGTGCGCGCGCGCTTCTGGCGATACCGCTTCAGCACCCCGGAGAAACGGGGGCGCGACGGCGCATGGTGGGTGCGCGAGCCGCTCGGCGACTACCTGGAGCCGGTGTCGCTGCAGAGAGAAGCGTCGGGCGGGCCTTCGAGGTGACGGGCTCGCGGTGTCGCGTCGTCGCCCGCGACGCGGCCGCCGCCGACGTCCTGCTCAGGCCTGTCCGCGAGCCCGTGGGCCCCGGAGTTCGGCCGCCCGGTCCGGGCCGAGCAGGAGCGCGGCGACGTCGTCCTTCACCGAGAGGCTCGTGACCACGAGGTAGACGGTGAGGAACGAGGCCCCGCCGAAGAAGGCGAACGTCGCGAGCCCGAGGCCCGCGGGCGAGAACCGGTGTCGCCACGCGACCCAGGTGGCCGAAAGCGCGAGCATGAAGGTGAAGTCGAGGTTGAACTGGCCCGGCCAGCCGACCCTCGCCATGTCGCCGAAGAAGGTCGGGAAGAGCGTGTCGAGCCCGAGCCGCGACACGACGACGGCGGTGTAGGCGAGGAGCGAGAGGAACATCATGCCGAGCATCGTTCGGAATGCCGTCATCAACGTCCCCCTTTCCGTGCCTCGGCCCGGTGTCGTGTCCCCCGCTCCCCGATCGGGAAGCCCGAGCGGGATTTCGTGCTCCGCTCCCGGGCCGGACTCAGCGCCCGCACCTCGGATCCGCCTCCTGCAGGACGGCGATCTGCGCGCCCGTCACCGGGAGCTCGACGCAGCCGTGGTCGTCCTCGCAGATGAAGTCGAAGTCCCGCGCGGCCTCGTGGCAGCCGAAGCACTGGCCGCCGAACATGTTGATGACGTCGTCGCGTCCACGCTTGCGGATCTCGGTGCCGTCCGCACTCGTCGTCAGCTCGAAGTACTCCCAGTCGGCGTTCGCGGGGTCGAAGCCGTCCCCGCGCTTCACCATCGCCTCGCCGGGGAAGAGCTGGATGATCGTGCCGACGGGATAGCGCAGACCCGGCTTCGGGTCGCGTGCGAGGGCGAGCGCCTCCTCGAGGTGGCCGAGCTTGTTCGTGAGGCGGATGTTCCGCACCCGCTCCCAGTTCTTCAGGCACTCGAAGTCGCTCGCCTGCGCAGCGAAGTCCTCGGCGACGGGAGCCGCGGGCGTCGAGGCCTCGTCGGAGCACCCGGCGATGCATGCGGCGAGGATGCAGGCCGCGACCAGCGGTCCGCGCGGGAGGCGGAGCAGTCGGAGGCTCGGGCGAAGGCACGGAAGTCGAAGCGTCATCGTGCCCTCCTATCCGGCCGCGGGCGCGGGTCAAGCGGGGCGCCTGCACGCGACGTCCGGTGGCCCCCGGGGGGCCCGCTCGCGACCCGACGGCCGGAAGGATACTTCGCTCGCCATGCCCGTCACCGACGCCTTTCGACTCGACGGCAAGGTCGTGATCGTCATCGGCTCGGCCGCGTCCGCCTTCTGCGAGGCGCTCGAGGCGTGAGCATCCCCCGGTCGCGCTCCGCCGACGAGCCCCCCGCGCTCCGCCGAGCCCTCGGCGTCCGCGACGCGATCGCGATGAGCGTCGCCGGCATGGGCCCGACGCTCGCGATGAACCTGAACCCCCAGGAGCCGGCGAAGCACGTCGGCCGCGCCGTCCCGCTCGTCTTCCTCGCGAGCACGGTCCTCGTGCTGCTGGTCGCGTGGTGCTTCGCCCACCTCTCGCGGCGCCACCCGAACGCCGGCTCCGCCTACGGCTTCGTCGGCGCGGTGCTCGGCCCGCGCGCCGGGCTCTTCGCGGGATGGGTCCTGCTCGGCACCTACCTCGCGTTCGCGCTCTGCAGCATGGCCGGCTTCGGCCTCTTCCGCGCGGACGTCGCGACCCGGCTGCACGTGCTCGACCACCCCTCCTCGCTGAAGTTCACCGTGTTCGGGGCATTCGCGATCGCGGCGATCTGCGTCACGTCGACCAAGCGCGCGACCGACGCACTCACGGTGTTCGAGGGTCTCTCGATCGTCGCGACGGTCGTGATCTCGTGCGCGGTCCTCCGGCAGGTCGCGGTCGGTCACGGCCCCCCGGGCGACCCGCGGCTCGTCGACCTCTTCGTCCCGCCCGCCGGTACGAGCCCCTCGCAGATCGCGCTCGCGCTCTCCTTCGGGTTCCTCTCGTTCGCCGGCTTCGAGGAGTCGGCGACGCTGGCCGAGGAGGTGCGCGACGCCGACACGACGATCCCGCTCGTCCTCGTCGGTACGATCCTCGGCGCAGGTGCGCTCTACACGCTCGCGACCGTGGCGCAGGTGCAGGGCTTCGGCGCGGACGCGGCCGGGCTCGCGCGCCTGACGACGTCCAGGTCGTTGCTCGCCGACCTCGCCTCGCAGAGCTTCGGCCCCCGGTGGGGGGACATGATGGACGTGCTCTCGGTGTTCTCCGCCCTCGGCTGCGGGCTCGCCTCGGTGCTCGCGGCCTCGCGCATCCTGTGGGCGATCGCGCGCGACCTGTCGCCGGGGAGCATGCTCGCCCGGGTATCCGCCGGCGGCACGCCGCTCGTCGCTTCGCTCGTGATCGTGGCACTGGCACTCGCGGGCTACCTCGGGATGAGGCTCGCGTTCGACGCGAGCGGGTCCGACGCCTTCTTCTGGGGGGCGACGCTCGGCGCGCTCGGGCTGCTGGTCGCCTACCTGGCGGTGGTGGCGAGTGCAGCCGTCTCCGCGATGCGCGACCTGCGGGATCGCCGCGCGGGGGCTCGGCCGTCGAGGATCGCGATCCCCTTGCTCGCGGGAGCTTCGATCGCCTACACGCTCGCCGTGAACCTCGCTCCCTCGCAGCCGGGCGCCGAGGCGGTCCTGCCGTGGATCGTGTTCGCGTGGTGCGCGATGCCGCTCGCCCTCGTGACGGTGCGTCCCCACCTCGCGGCGCGGATCGGCACGGCGGGATCCGCGAGGATCGCCGCGGCGACGATCCTCGCGCTCGCGACCACCGCGTCGGCCGAGACGCCCCGTCGCCCCAACGTGATCGTCGTCATGGTCGACGACGCCGCGTTCACGGACTTCGGCGCCTACGGCGGGGAGGCGCGCACGCCTGTGATCGACCGGCTGGTCGCGCGCGGGGCGCGCTTCGCGAGCCATCACTCCTCGCCGCTCTGCTCGCCGTCGCGCGCGATGATGCTGACCGGAGTCGACAACCACCGCACGGGAGTCGCGACGATCGAGGAGGTGCTGCCGCCCGAGCAGCAGGGCAAGCCCGGGTACAGCCTGCACCTGGAGCCCGGCGTGCGGACGATCGCCGACCGGCTGAAGGCGGCCGGCTACCGGACCTACATGACCGGCAAGTGGCACCTGGGCCACGGGCCCGGAGACCTGCCGAACGCGCACGGCTTCGACCGCTCGCTCGCCCTCGACGCCTCGGGCGCGGACAACTGGGCGCCGAAGCCCTACATGCCCTACTACCAGGACGCGCCCTGGTTCGAGGACGGCGCGCCGGCGAAGATGCCGGAGTCCTACTACTCCTCGGAGCTGATCGTCGACCGGATGCTCGAATGGCTGCGTGCCGACGCGCAGCGCCCCGAGCCGTTTCTCGCCTACGTCGCGTTCCAGGCGGTGCACATCCCCGTGCAGGCCCCTGCCGAGACGATCGCACATTACGAGGGGCGGTTCGACGCGGGATGGGAGGCGCTGCGCGACGAGCGCTGGCGCCGCGCGATCCAGCTCGGACTCGTGTCGCCGGACGCGCCGCTCGAGCCGCTGCCCGCGGGTCTGCGGTCGTGGGCCTCGCTCGACGACGGCGAGCGCCGCATCTTCTCGCGCAGCATGTCGGTCTACGCGGCGATGCTCGAGTCGATGGACTTCCACGTCGGACGCCTGCTCGCGTGGCTCGAGGAGACGGGGCGACTCGACGACACGATCGTCGTCGTCACCTCGGACAACGGCCCGGAACCGAGCGACCCGGTGCACGCGCCGGGCATGGGCGCGTGGATGTGGCTGAACGGGTACTCCTGGCGCGTCGACGGACTCGGCGGGCCTGGCAGCCTGAACTTCATCGGTCCCGAATGGGCGGCGTCGGTGTCGTCGCCGGGGCGGCTCTTCAAGTTCTACGCCTCCGAGGGCGGGCTGCGCGTGCCCCTGGTCGTGGCCGGCCCGGGCGTCGTGCCGGGCACGCGGATCGGCTCGCCTTCGTTCGTGACCGACGTCGCGCCGACGCTCCTCGATCTCGCCGGAGTGGAGCCGCAGGGCGGCGTCGCGATGACGGGGCGGAGCCTCCGAGCCGTTCTCGACGGCCGGGCGTCGCGTGCGCACGCGGTCGACGAACCGGTCGGGATCGAGGTGTCGGGAAATTCGGCGCTCTTCAGGGGCGACTGGAAACTCGTCCGCAACATGCCGCCCTGGGGCGACGGCGGCTGGCGCCTGCACGACCTCGCGCGCGATCCCGGCGAGACGCGAGACCTTTCGCTCGAGCGGCCCGAGGTGTTCGCGCGGCTCCAGCACGACTACGCGGCGTACGAGAGCGAGATGGGCGTGCTTCCCCTGCCGCCCGGCTACGACCCGCACGACCAGGTCAGGCGCAACTCGATTCGGCGCCAGCTGCGCGCCTACGGCGCGCGCCTCGCGGCGGCCGGGCTCGGGATCGCCGCGGTCCTCGTGTTCGCCGCGAGGAACGTCCTGCGCCGCCGCTCCCGGGCCTGAGCCGATTCGCCGCCCCGTGCGACCGCTGCTGACCGACGGTCCGGTGTCGGTCCAGCCGATCGAACGGGTTCGCGAGGCAAGGGAGCGAGGAGATCCGCGCTAACGCGGACGCCGCATCGAGAGTCTTCCCGGGTGCACGCCCGGCGCTCATACCCTAGGGAAGCCGTGCCACCCGCGAGGGGGAAAGCGAGATCCCGACATGTCCAGCCGTCTCCATCGTCCCCGCGCGAGGCTCCTCGCGTGTTCACTCGCCGCGCTCGCGATCGTCGCGACCGGGCGCGTACGCGCCGACGCACGCGAATCGGGCTTCCAGGCGACGCCCGCCTTCGACCGCCTGCTCGTCAACAAGGACGTGAACGGCGAGCGCTGGGCGATGTCCTGGGATCGTGCCGGCGGCGTCGTCACCGGGAACGTGTTCCCGGTCGACGGCGGCGCTCCGAAGTTCGTCGTCTGCAGGGTGCTGGGCTCCGACGCGCAGGGCGGGCTCACGGCCGACTGCAAGGGAGCCGATGCCTGCATCTCCTGCCCCTGCGGGGGCGGTTGGACGTCCCTCGGCTCGGTCGTCCTGCCGTCGGGCTTCTTCGAGGACTGCGACGGCTCGGGTGGTGCGATCAACGCGAGCGTGCTCGCCGCGTGCTCCGGTACGGGGCTCCACGGGAACGCGCGCGCGACCTGCGACGACACCCATCTCCACCTCGAGGCGACCGGCGTGCCCGACCACGCGGTGATGGTCGGCATCCGGCACTGGAACGGGCAGTACGTCGTCGCGCAGCCCTACGTCGGGTCGAACGCCTTCCGGATTCCCCTCCACCCGACCGTGCCCTCGTCGCCCACGCCGACCTCGGTGGGACCGCTCGGGGTCGCGGTGAACGGCGTCCCCATCTTCAATCCGTTCGCGCAGAACGGGGTCACCGACGCCGTCGCCAACGGGGAGATGGACGTCTGCGGCGGCCACGCGGGGCGCGCGGACGACTATCACTACCACGCGGCTCCGACCTGCCTGATGGACGACCTGCCGCCGGGCAACCCGGTCGGATTCGCGTTCGACGGTTTCGCGATCCACGGCTTCACCGATCCCGACGGGAGCACGCCGTCGGGAGTCGACGAGTGCAACGGCCACGTCGATGCGCGCGGCGAGTATCACTACAACACGGTCCCTGGCTTCCCCTACATGCTCGGCTGTTTCCACGGCACCTTCGACCCGTCGCTCGTGCCGCACACGACCGGTCGCGAGCCTCCCCCCGGAACCCCCGTCGTCGGCACGATCACGAACTACTTCGAGGACGCGGGCGGCTGCCTGCACGTGGTCCTCGACGACGCGACCGACGTTCCGTACTGCCCGCCGGGCTCGAACCCGGGCGCGACGACTCGCTTCCAGGTCGAGGCCTGGGCCGACAACTGGTTCGCGATGTACTCGGCCGGCTCGCTGGTGCTCGAGGATTCGGTCCCGATCACAACCGAGCGCTCCTTCAACGCGGAGACCGGCTTCTTCGAAGCGACCTACCCGCTCGAGCTCGCCTTCGTCCTGAAGGACTTCAAGCAGGACGACACCGGGCTCGAGTACATCGGGACTCCGCAGCAGCAGATGGGAGACGGCGGCTTCGTCGCGCAGATCACCGACCTGTCGACGGGCTCCGTCGTCGCCGTCTCGAACTCGGACTGGAAGTGCAAGGTGATCCACCGGGCCCCGCTCGACCCGTCCTGCGAGAAGGACCCGAACCCCGGGGCCACCTGTCTCTGGCAGTCGGAACCCGAGCCCGTCGGCTGGAAGGATCCCGCCTACGACGCGAGCGGCTGGCAGGACGCGACGGAGTGGAGCGCGAACGCGGTCGGGCCCAAGGACGGCTACTTCACGATCGCGTGGGACTCGCGCGCGCGCTTCGTGTGGACGTCGGACCTCGAGAGGGACAACACGATCCTGTGCAAGGTCACGATCGAGGCTCCGTGAGGTCGGTTGCGTCGCGTCCGGGTCGCTCCGGTCCGGGCGCGGCGACGTCCGCGTTCGGGGCGGCGACGATCCCGGCGGTCGTGACGGCGTTCTTGTCGATCGTCACGCTCGCCGGAGCCGCCCGGGCGCACGAGGTCTCGGGGCCGTCCGCGCGCGTGGTCCAGCGCGGCCGTCATCTCCGCATCGAACTACGGATCGACGTCGCGGGGCTCGTCGCGCGCCACGCGCCGGTGGCGACGGGTACGCAGCCGCCGCCGGTCGAGATCCTGCCGGCCCTGCCGGAGCAGGCAATCGTGCCGATGGTCGAGGCCGCGAGCCGCGTCCTCCGCGACGAGGTGCGGGTCTCGCTCGACGACGAGACGGTGGCACCCGAGCGGGTCGTCCTGCCCCCCGCGGTCGAGATCCAGCGGCTCGCCCGGCTGCGGGCCGAGACCGGCCATGCGCCGGCCGGGGAGGAGGCACCGGCGCCGGTGATCGTCGAACTGCTCCTGCCGAGGGCATCCGGCCGGCTCGCAATCGCGTTCGGCGAGGAGATCGGACCGCTCACGGCGAGCTTCGCCCGGCCGGAAGTACGCTTTCTCGCCCCCGGGGAGGCGATGACCGTCCCGCCCGGCTGCGACACCTCGCGTTGAAGACCGGTCCTCCGCGGACGTCGACGGGCCCGGGAGGCCGTCCCGCCCGCCCGCCGGTCGGGTCGGCGCGATTCTTCCCGCCCGCGTGGAAAGGGTGCGGGATTCGGCCGGTTTCATGGTAGACGTCCGCGATCCCGGGAACTCCATGGCGTCTTCCTCGGCCGACGAAACTTCCCCCCGCAGGGGGCTCGGGTCCCTTCTCGGGAGCCCGTGGCTGCGCCCGTTGAACGACGTCGACTCGATCGAGGACCTGGTGTCGTGCCTGGTGCCGACGTGGTCGTTCACCCGGGTGAAGGCCCGCGTCGTCGAGGCGCGCAGGGAGA
>JAGWVP010000734.1 GCA_018970825.1 bacterium
TCGATCTCGCCGTCGATCCGCGAGATCGCGGGGCGCAGCGCCTCGAGTCCGAGACCGGCTTCCTCGCCGGCGTCCGGTGCGTTCGCCTCGGTCGCGCCGGGCGCACGAACCCGGGCCGCCCGCGGCTGCGACGCGAGCACCGCGCGCTGAACCGACTTCGCCGCCTCGACCTGGGCGCGCGCGAACACGGCGACGCTCGCCTCGTCGAGCCCCGCGACACGCGCCGCCGCGACCCAGGAGTCGATCACCTTCGCCTCGCGCTCGGGATCCTCGATCGGCCGTCCCTCGCGACGCTTCGCCTCGGCCACGAGCGGCATGAGCATGAGTCGCCGCCCGACCAGGTCGGCGAGCCGCGACGTCGCGTCGGGCGCGGCTTGCGGCTCGATGCCCCAGCGTGCGCGCAGCGCCGGCAGGGTGCCGTCGTTCTCGCGGGTCGTGATCCAGGCGTCGAGGTCGTCGACCAGCGCCGCATCCTTGCGGGAGACCCACCATGCCTTCCGATCGCGGGAGAGAACGGCGGCGATCGGGGGCATCTGGCCCTCGGGGTCGGGGTAGAAGCTCGCGAGCTCGGCGGCGTCCACGACGACTCCGTCCACGCGTCCGCGGGCGAGCAGGTCCGCGAGCGAGCGGTTGTCGTCGGTCGGGCGGATCTCGGCCCGGGGCAGGGACGCCTGCGCCACGCGTTCCATGTGACCCCCGCGGTTCACCGCGACGACGAGGCCCCGGCCGCCCCGCGACGGGTCGAAGCGCGGCGCACCCCGCCGCAGGACGAGCACGGCTTCGGTGCGCGCCACCGCGCTCGACATCGGCGAGCGGGCCAGCCGGTCGCCCCGCACCGTGACGCCGCTCATCGCGACGTCGAAGTCCCCGTTCTCGAGCCGCTCCTCGAGCTCGGGCCAGCGGAAGGTGACGAGCTCGATCGTCCGGCCGCGGTCGCGTGCCCAGGCCCGCGCCGCTTCGACGTCGAACCCCCGGAGCGTACCGTCGCCCGCACTCGCGCTGTAGGGCGGGTAGTCCCCGCTCGTGCCGATGCGCAGAGTTCGCGGTGCCGCGCGATCTCCGGGGCGCGCAGCCGCGCAGCCGGTCGCGAGAGCCGCGAGCAGCGCGACGGCGACCGCGCGGTGCACGCGCTTGTCGCGCCACCGGGGCTCGGTTAGCGTCCGCCCATGATCGCCTGCCTCGACCTCGAAGGAGTGCTCGTTCCGGAGATCTGGATCAACGTCGCCGAGCGCACCGGCATCGCCGAGCTGCGACGCACGACGCGCGACGAGCCCGACTACGACAAGCTCATGCGCCAGCGGATCGAGATCATGGATCGCCACGGTCTCCGGATGCGCGACCTGGGCCTCGCGATCGACGCGATGGGACCCATGCTCGGCGCGCGGGAGTTCCTCGACTGGCTCCGCGAGCGCGCCCAGGTGATCATCCTCTCCGACACGTTCTACCAATTCGCCGCCCCCCTGATGCGCCAGCTCGGCCACCCCTGCCTGTTCTGCAACGACCTCGAGGTCGACGCGCAGGACCGCGTCACCGGGTATCGGCTCCGCATCCCCGACGGCAAGCGCCGGGCGGTCGAGGCGCTCCGGGCGCTCAACTTCCGGGTCGTCGCGGCCGGCGACTCCTACAACGACACGACCATGCTCGG
>JAGWVP010000067.1 GCA_018970825.1 bacterium
CCGCCGCAGCAGGGCCTCGGTCCGTCGCAGGACGTCGTCCACCCGCCGCCCTCCCGTCAGGCGCTGCGCTTCTCGGGCGCGAGCGGCAGGCCGCGGTGCGGGCGGACTCCGAGGCGATCGAGCTCCGCCTGCAGCACGCGGAGTTTCCGGCCGGCGCGCGCCGCGACGCGGCGCAGGTCGCCCGACTCCTCGTCGAGCAGCGCCTCGTAGTAGGCGCGCAGCAGGTCGTCGCGGCGCATCGAGGTGGGCACGGCAGTCCGTCCGACGCTGCCCGGATCCGCGTCGGCCGACGCCGGATCGCGGGTCGGCGCGGCCACGGTCGGGACGACGATTGCCGCTTCGATCGCCGGTGCGGCGGCGGCGGCCGGGACGACGGGGGGCGTCGCCTCGTCGGTGGACGTGACCGGGGCCGGTCGCGTCGGCGAGGCCGGGGCCTGCGCGGTCGGCTGCACGGTCGACTCTGCGATCGGCCCGGCCGGCACGCCGGGCCGCAGTCCTGCAGGCGGGAACGCCGCGGCCCCGCCCGTCGCGGGAGGGGGGACCGAGGGCCGCACGACCGCGCGGGCGCCGCGAGCACCCTCGTCGTGCCGAGCCCGCGCGCCGAGGTGCTCGGCGATCCGCGCCCGCATCGCGTCCCGGGTGCCGCGGGCCCGTGCCTCGGTTCGCACGCGGGCGAAGCCGGGGTCGGCGAGCGTCGCGGTCGCGAGCCGCGCCTTCTCCCGCCACAGCAGCCACGTCATCGCCTCGTCGAAGAGGTCGCGCCCGCCCGGCGAGTTCCAGGTGGCGGCGAGGTCGCGGGCCTCCTCGCGCAGGGCCGGGAGCCGGTCGTTCGGAACCTGCACGAGGTCGAAAGCGAGGTCGTCGACGTGGGCGTGTGCGACCGCACCGGCGAGCGGTGCGAGGCGCACCTCCGCCTGCCCGGTCCGCATGAGCAGGTCGCGCGACAGGCCGAAGCGGCCGGCCAGTTCGCGGGGCTCGACCGAAGTGGTCGAGAACACGAACAGGTCGCGCAGCCGTCCTTCGCCGGAGAGGAACTCGAGCAGCTCGCCGTCGCCCTCGGGAGTCGTGGTCTCGATCTCGGCCACGAGGACCGAACCGCGCTCGGGAAACTCCGCGGCGCGCACTGCTCCCGGAGCGCGGCCGAGGTCCTCGCCCGCGACGCGCAGCAGGAGCGCGGGGCGGCCCGACAGGACGTGGAGAAGGATCGCGAGCGGCTCGCGCCCCGATCCGCGCTCGCCCGCGATCAGCATGGATCGCACCGAGCGCAGCTGGTGGAGTGCGCCCGGCAGGGCCTCGATCACGTTCGCCGGCACCGGGGCGAAGTCGGGCGAAACGTCCCGCACGACCCGGACCAGGTCCTGCTGGAGGAGCCAGCGCGCCGCCCGCCCGAGCGCACGCGACTGTCCCGGGGAGAGGCCGTCGATCGTGAAGGCCCCGGTCGCGAAGTCCCACTCCCCCTTCCAGAGCCCGAAGAAGCCGCGGCCGTCGCCGCGATCGAGCAGGGTGCTCAGGTAGGTGCGTCGCTTGCTCGCGACGTACTGGAGGAACCGGTCTTGGCTCTGGAAGCGCATCCTGCGGCCGAGGACGTGCCGTAGCCCATCGCGGCGAGCGGGGTCAATCGCGGGGCGAGCGGCCGCGGGACTCTCCACAGCCCGCGCGGCTTGGGATAGAGGAAGGGCCATGAAGCGACTCTCGTTCCCGACCGCCCTGCTGGCGTCGATCGCGCTCGTCGCCGGCTGCCCGTCGCCCCCCGCGCCGCCCGCCTCGACCCCGCGCGCGGCTCTCCCGCAGGCGTCGCCGACCGTCGACCTCGGCTCGCTCTCGGGCAGGATGGTCGCGCGCTACGGCAGCGACACCTACACCGCCGACGACCTCGCGGCCGACCTGGTGCGGATCCCCGAGCGCAATCGCGTGCGCATGACGCCCGACTCGCGTCGCGACTTCGTCGTGAACCGCGTGATGTCGGAGCTGGTGGTCCGCGACGCCCAGGCGAAGGGCCTCGCCGCGGACCCCGAGATCGACCGGCAGGTCGCCGAGCTCCGGCGGCGGCTGGTCGTCCAGAAGATGCTGCACGACCTCCAGGAGATGCCGGTCGTCGACGACGAAGAGGTCCTGCGCTTCTGGACGGAGCACCCGGAGCGCTTTTCCGCGACGACGATCCACGCCCGCCACGTGCTCCTGAAGGGCGAGGACGAGGCGAAGGCCGCTCGCGACCAGTTGCGCACCGACCCCGCTTCGTTCCCCCGGGTCGCCCAGGAGAAGTCGGCCGATGCCGCCTCCGCTCGCCAGGGCGGCGACCTCGGGTGGTTCGGTCGCGGCCGCATGGTGCCGGAGTTCGAGGAGGTGGCGTTCACCCTCCCGGTGGGACGGGTGAGCGACCCGGTGAAGTCGCCCTACGGGTGGCACGTGATCCTCGTCGAGGAGACGAAGCAGGGAGAGCCCGAGCCCTTCGAGCAGGTGAAGGAGCAGATCCGCATCATGCTGCGGAACCAGACCGTGCAGTCGCGCGTCGACGCGTACTACGCGCAGCTCAAGGAGGCCGCCCGCTTCGCGATCGACGAGCAGGCGATCGAGCAGGTCGGCGAGGCGCTGGCCGCGACCTCGCCGCCGGTCGCGGGGGGTCTGCACGGGATGCCTGCGCCGCACTGACGCGGCCGGGGATCCGGGGGCCGGGGCGCGCCCGGCTCCGGGTCCTCGACCGCCGCGCCGTCGCGTCAGCCGCGGCGCAGGCGCCGCGCGTCGCCCACGCGGATCGTGAGCGCCTCGCGGTCGAACAGGTCGAGCAGGGCGAGTGCGTACTTGCGGCTCGCGGAGATCAGGCTCCGGTACTCCGCGACGGTGATCTCCGGACGGGAGGCGAGCTGATCGAGCAGGGCGGCCTTCGCACTCTCGAACGCGGGCACGTCGTAGAAGAGGTCCGGCGCGACCCGCACGACCCGCTTCTCCTTCTGCAGGATGGCCGCGAGGGCGAGCAGTCGTCCCTGGGGCACGCCGAGCATCGCCTCGAGCTGCTTCAGGTCGGGCGGCGTCGTGCCGGCCCCGGCGATCGCCCGGTGCATCCGCTCGGCGAGCGCCGCGTCGTCGTCCTCGAGCCGGACCGAGTGGGTCGGGAGACGCAGCAGCGACTCCTCCCGGATCACGCGCGACTGCGCCGACAGGAGGTCGACCACCGGCCGGAAGAGCTTCGGCGGAAGGGCGACCCGGAGCCGCGAGCGCGTCGACTCGAGGTCCATGCCCGCCTCGAGGGGATGGGCGGCGTGGAAACCCTCGAGCACCTCGACGACGAGCGCCGCGAGGTGCTTCCACTTCGCCCGCGTCGTCCAGGCCTGCGGATCGCTTCGCGACGGCAGCGGCACGACGTCGGCCGCGTCGAGCCCGGCGGCGCGGATCTCGGCCGGGGTCCGGCTCAGGCCCTGCGCGAGGTAGTCGGTGGGTGCCGCGAACTCGTGCAGCAGCTCGAGGAACGCATGCACCCGCGCCGGGAGCGCGCCGTCGCGCAGCGCGACGAGCCCGTCCTCCAGGTTCGACTCTCCCGCGCGGTGTCGCCGTGCGAAGGGATGGAGGACGACCCCGCCGCCGCTCGTCCGCGAGGCCGCCCCGGCACGCACGATGAACCGGTCGCCGTGCGCGACCACCACCTGGTCGTCGAGTGCGACCTGGCAGAAGGCCCTCTCCCGCGCGCCGATTTCGCGGGCCCCGCCCAGCACGACGATCCGACCCGGCACCTCGGCGGTGCCGGCGTACACGCGCACGTGGTCGAAGCTCCGCACGACGTTCTTCGCGCCGCCCCGCGTCTCGAACCAGCAGTCGAAGCGGTCGGTCGTGAAGTCGAGACGGGGGTCGACCAGCACCTGTCCGCGGCCCGCCTGCTCGCGCTCGAGGCCGGGGAGGTTCACGGCGACGCGCTCGCCGGCGCCCGCCCGGGCGACGCGCTCGCCGTGCACCTGCACGGTGCGCGCGCGCGTGTCGACGTCGCCCGGCCGCACAGCGACCGGGTCGCCCTCCGCGATCTCGCCCGCGATCGCGGTGCCCGTCACGACGAGCCCGTGGCCGCGGAGCGCGAAGGCGCGGTCGATCGGCATGCGGAAGAGTCCGCGGCTCTCGCGGGGCGGGAGCGTGCGGATCCGCGCCGCGAGGACGTCCCGCAGCTCGTCGATGCCGGCCCCGGTCGCGTTCGAGACCTCGACGACGGGGGCCTGTTCGAAGACCGTCCCGGCCGCGAGGATCGCGACTTCCTCGCGCACCTCCCTCCGCCGCGCCTCGTCGACGAGGTCGCATTTCGAGAGGACGAAGACCGCGTCGCGCACGCCGAGCAGGTGGACGATGTCGAGGTGTTCCTCGGTCTGCGGCATGACGCCGTCGTCGGCCGCGACCACGAGCAGGACGAGGTCGATGCCGTGGGCGCCCGCGAGCATGTTGCGCACGAAGCGCTCGTGGCCGGGCACGTCGACGACGCCGTGCCGCCGACCGTCGAGCTCCAGGTGGGCGAAGCCCAGGTCGATCGAGATGCCGCGCTCCTGCTCCTCGGGCAGCCGGTCGGTGTCCTGTCCGGTCAGCCTGCGCACGAGTGCGGTCTTGCCGTGGTCGACGTGCCCGGCCGTGCCGATGACGATCGCGCCCGGGGCGCGCGTCGCGCTCGCAGACGGCGCGGTCACGGGAGCGGCCCGGCGAAGGCGGGGACGAGGTCGTCCGCGCGCAGCACCGCCTTCACGTCCAGCAGGAAGCGCTCGCGCGCGACCCGGCCCAGCACCGCGGGGCGTGCCGCGCGGAAGATCTCGGCGATCCGGCCGGCGTCGAGGGAAGCGTGCTCGACCACGACCGCCCGGCTCGGGAGCCGTGCGCCGGGCTGGGCGCCGCTACCGATCTCGGCCTCGGACTCGACCACGTCGAGCCGGAAGCCCGCCGGCAGCGCCGAGCGCAGCCGTTCGCAGGCCTCCTGCGCGAGCGAGTCGAGCAGCGACATCGGCCGCAGGAGCAGCCCCAGCGCCGGGATCTCCGCGCCCGGGTCGCGGGCCCCCCGCCACGCGTCCAGCGTCGCGGCGAGTGCTGCGACGACGAGCTTGTCGACCCGCAGCGCCCGGCGCAGCGGGTTGCGGCGCAGTCGCGCGACCAGGTCCGCACGCCCCGCCGCGATGCCCGCCTGCGGCCCGCCGAGCAGCTTGTCGCAGCTGAAGACGACGAGGTCGGTGCCGTCGCGCAGCGAGTCGGCGGGCAGCGGCTCGCGAGGCAGCCCGAAGGTCGAGAGGTCGACGAGCGCGCCGCTGCCGAGGTCCTCGACGAGCGGCACCGCCCGCTCGCGGGCGAGCGCC
Source organism: bacterium (assembly GCA_018970825.1). Lineage (GTDB taxonomy): Bacteria > Desulfobacterota > Binatia > UBA12015 > UBA12015 > REEB422. The sequence goes on from JAGWVP010000067.1 coordinate 5,310, forward strand.
GCGAGGGCCGGGAGCGGTGCACCTTCGACGAAGCCCGTGACGCGGTAGTTGCTCGGGTGGGCGCGCAGCAGGAAGCCCGTGCGACGACCGATTGCCGCCGCGTAGTCCTCGACGCGCGTGCGGTTCGTCGTACCGACCTCGCGCAGGGTGGCGCCGGCCCGCTCGAGCACGTCGGGCAGGCGCAGCGCGCCGCCGATCTCGATCATCTCGCCGCGCGACACGACGACCTCGCGCCGGCGTCCGAGCGTGTCGACCACGAGCAGGAGTGCTGCCGCGGCGTTGTTGACCACGACCGCGTCCTCGGCGCCGGTGATCGCGCGCAGGCGCTCGGCGATCGCCCGGTCGCGCTCGCCCCGCTCGCCCGTGTCCAGGTCGACCTCGAGCGCGCAGGGCTCGGAGGCGGCTCGAACGAGCGCGTCCACCGCGCGCGCGCCGAGCGGGGCGCGACCGAGATTCGTGTGCAGGATCGTGCCGGTCGCGTTCACCACGCGCGGCGGGTGCCCTTCGAGCTCGGCCGCGAGCCGACGACCGGCGCGATCCGCGAGCGCCGCGCACGAGATCGGTGACGGGGCGCCGCCTGCGAGGATCGCGTGGCGGGCCTCTTCGATCTCGCGCCGCAACGCACCCGCGAGCAGCGCGCGCGGCCATCGATCGAGCAGCGGCCGCGACGCCTCGCTCGACAGCACGGCATCGACGCCGGGGAGCTCGCGCGGGTCCATCGTGGGCGGAATAGCAGTCCCGCCCGGCGATCTCCCGCCGCGCGGGACTCAGGCGCGCGAGTCGAACGACTGCAGCCGGCTCCGCACCGTGCCGAGATCGCCGCTCTCGATCGGGACGCCGGCGGAGAACGCGATCACCTGCCCGCTCTGCGGCGAGAGCCGGGGCCCCGGGAAGAGGATGCCGAGCAGGTTGAGCGGATCGGCGGCCGAGACCACCAGCGGCTCTCCGGGATCGGCCTTGCGGCGGATCGCGCGCAGCGCCTCGACGGCCTCCGGCAGCGCGTACTGCTCGCCGATCGGGCCCGCGACGAAGCGCCCGCCGCGGATCTCCCCGCGCGCCTCCATCCGCCGCAGCGCGCCGAGCAGGAGTCGCCAGGGCGGCATGACGGCTTCTCGCGTGACCACCTCCCGCAGGACGACGCCCCAGCGGCGCAACAAGACCCGGGCCATCGACTCCGCGAGCGCAGGCGACACCTCGGCCTCGCGGACCTCGCCCGGGCCCGCCGCGTCCGCCCCGCCGTCGCGTGCGCGGAGCAGCGCCCAGCGCCCGGCCGGCACGCTGCGGGGGCGCCCGCGCCCGCCCGGGATCGCGCGCAGGCGCGACTCGGCCCGTCGCTTGTCGTCGGGCAGCAGCAGCGTGCGAAGACCGGCGAACCCGTCGCCGCTCACGAGACCGCAGGAGACGAGCTCCCAGAGCGCGTCCTCGGCCGCCGACGGGAGGAGGCCCGTCGAGCGGGCGATCTCGGAGAGGAACGAGGCGCCGTCGCGTGCGAGGAGCGCCATCACGTCCCGGGCCGGGGTCGAGAGGGCGGACGCGGGCGACACCCGCCAGAGCGCGTCGGCCGCCTCTCGCAGGGGTGCGAGCTCCTCGCGCAGCAGCAGCGCGAGCGGGGCGTTGCGCGTCGGAGCGGTCCGCCGCCGCCGGCCCGCCGACGGAGTGCCGCGTCGACCCGCGACGAGCCCCGGCGAGGCGGCTTCCGCTTCGTCGGCCGTCGCGCCGCGGAGGAAGCCGGGCGGCGAGAGCCGTCCCCAGGCGACCGTGCCCGAGAAGCAGACGTCGTCGAGCAGCACACCGGAGTAGCGCTCGACCCGCAGCGGCAGCACCGAGCGCTCCCACGCCGGCGCCGGGAGCTCGAAGCCGTGCAGGCGGGCGACCACCGCGGCGAGCCCGTCACGGCCGTGGAGCCGGGTGCCGGGCGCCGCGTGCTGCCACTCGAAGAGGAAGCGCGCGAAGTCGGCGATCGTGACGGGGTCGATCTCGCGGCGCAGGCGGCCGAGCGTGCCGCGGTGGATGCGCGCGAGCAGGCGGCGCTCGCACCACTCCTCTTCGCCCGCTCCGGGGACGAAGCGTCCGCGCAGGACGGCGCCGTCCATCTCGAGGCGCGCGAGCGCGCTCGCGACCGCGCCCTCGTCGAGCCCGAGCCGGCGCGCCAGCGCGGGCACGGTGACGGGGCCGAGCACGTCGATCCAGCCGCGCACCGCGAGGCGCACGCAGTCCTCCGCGTCGGGCGCGTCGGGGACCCCGCGGGGGACCGCGACCTCCCGCTCCCAGGTCGATTGCGGAAGCGCGCGCCACGCGACGTCGGCGCGCTCGGCCGCGACGGCCGCGCGCACGGTCGTCCCGTCCGCGGGCGAGGTCCAGCGCAGCACGCCCGCGCGCGCACCTGCGAGCAGCCGGTCGAGGAGCGGCTCCCAGCCGTCCGCGAGTGCGTCGAGCGGCAGCCACACGAGCCCGTGGAGCGCGTCGTGGAGCTCGTCGTCGTCGCGCACGTCGGGCCAGGCCTGCCGGCGCACCTCCTCGATCGAGTCCACGTCGAGCGCGCCGATCCCGTCGGCGAGGCTCGGGTCGGACCGGCGCAGGTTCACGGCGCGAGCCCGGCGCTCCTCGAGCGGCGCGTCGTCGAGGAAGGCGTAGGGGTTCGCGTTCAGCAGCTCGTGCGCCATCGGCGACGGCGCCGCGGTCTCGACCGAGACGGTCGCGATCGCGCCGGTGCGGACGTCTTCGAGCACCGCGCGCAGGCCGTCGATGTCCATCGCGTCGTGCAGACAGTCGCGCAGGGTCTCGTTCACGAGCGGGTGATCGACCGGCTCGATCGGCCCCATGCGGTTGTCGCCGCAGCCGAGCTGGGCGGGGAAGACGGCGGCGAGCAGGTCCTCGGCGCGCATGCGCTGGATGTTGAGTGGCACCCGCCGCCCGCCCTGGTGGCGCAGGAGCGCCAGCGCCCGGCTCGCGTTCCAGCGCCAGCGGGTGCCGAACATCGGCGCCTGCAGCGCCGCCTGCACGAGGTCGTCCTCCAGCGTCGCGGGACGGATCATCGTGAAGACGGAGTCGAGCGGGAAGCTGTGCTGCTCGCCGAGCGAGAGCACGATGCCGTCGTCGGTCGCGGCCGCCTGCAGCTCGAAGTCGAAGCCGACGCAGAAGCGCTTGCGGAGCGCGAGCCCGAAGGCGCGGTTCACCGCACCGCCGAAGGGTGCGTGCACGACGAGCTGCATGCCGCCGCTCTCGTCGAAGAAGCGCTCGGCGACGATGCGGGTGCGGGTCGGCACGGTCCCGAGCACCGCGACCGTGCCGCCCACGTAGGCGACGAGTTGTGCCGCGGCACCCGCGTCGGTGCCGCACTCGGAGGCGACCCAGGCCGCGGCCGCCGCGGGATCGGAGAGGCGGTCGGCGATCCCCTGGCGCAGCGCACCGACGGCCTCGGAGAGCTCGAGCGTGCGTGGCGGGGCCTCGCCGAACCAGAACGGGATCGTCGGCGGCGCCTGGCCCGCGTCCTCGACGCGCACCTTGCCGATCTCGACGCGGCGGATCTTCCAGGAGCGGTTCCCGAGCAGGAAGATGTCGCCGCGCATGCTCTCGATCGCGAAGTCCTCGTTCACCTTGCCGACGCGCGCCTCGGTCGGCTCCTCGACGACGTCGAAGTCGGCGGTGTCGGGGATCGCGCCGCCGCTCGTCATCGCGGCGAGCCGCGCGCCGCGGCGTCCGCGCACCCGCTCCTGCACGCGGTCGTGGTGGAGGTGGGCCGAGCGCCGCCCGCGGCGGGTCGCGACCCCCTCGGAGAGCATCTCCAGCACCTCGTCGAACTCGGAGCGCTCGAGGTCGCGCCACGGCCAGGCGCGGCGCGCGAGCCGGTAGAGGTCCTCGGTCGGGGTCTCGTCGGCCGCGGCGGTCGCGACCATCTGCTGGGCGAGGATGTCGAGCGGCTTGCCGGGCAGCTTGATGCGGTCGAGCTCGCCTGCGCGGATCGCGCGCACCGCGGCCGCGGTCTGCAGGAGCTCGTCGCGGGTCAGCGGGAAGAAGACGCCGCGCGGCACGCTGCCGAGCCAGTGGCCGGAGCGCCCGACCCGCTGCAGCAGCGTGGCGAGCGCGCGCGGCGCACCGACGTGGCAGACCAGGTCGACGTGCCCGACGTCGATGCCGAGCTCGAGCGACGCGGTCGCGACGACGATCGGCACTTCGCCCGACTTGAGCTTCTCCTCGGCCGCGAGCCGGATGCGCTTGTCGAGGCTGCCGTGGTGGGCCGCGACCCGCTCGGGCCCGATCTTCTCGCCGAGCGCGTGCGCGACCCGTTCGACCAGCCGTCGGGTGTTCACGAACACGATCGTCGTGCGGTGCGCGGCCGCGAGCTCGACGATCCGGTCGTGGACCGCGTCGCGCAGCTCGTGGCTCGCGATCGGGCCGAGCTCGAACGACGGCACGGTCTCGACCGAGAGCTCCATCGCGCGGCGGTGGCCGCCGTCGACGATCGCGCAGTCGGGCGTGCCGTCGGCGGCGACGTTGGAGGTGCCGACGAGCCAGCGCGCGATCTCGTCGATCGGCTTCTGGGTCGCCGAGAGCCCGATCCGCTGGACTCGCGGTCGGAGCCCGGCGCGCGCGGGCGGTTCGTCGTCGAACAGGCGAAGCGACTCGCCGGGCCGGGGCCCGGTGGCGTCGCCGGTCTCGTCGTCGTCCGCAGGGCGGCGCGGGCCTTCGGCGACGAGCGCATCCAGGCGCTCGATCGAGAAGGCGAGGTGGGCGCCGCGCTTGTCGCCCGCCATCGCGTGGATCTCGTCGACGATGACGGTGCGCGCGCCCGAGAGCATGCGGCGGCCCTTCTCGGCGGTGAGCAGGATGAAGAGCGACTCGGGCGTCGTGATGAGCACGTGCGGGGGGCGGCGCAGCATCGCCTGGCGCTCGCTCGAGGTGGTGTCGCCGCTGCGGACGGCGATCCGGACGTCGTCGAGCGGGACGCCTTCGGCTGCCGCGAGCTCGCGGATCTCGGCGAGCGGGCGCGCGAGGTTCTTCTCGACGTCGTTGCCGAGCGCCTTCAGCGGCGAGACGTAGACGACGCG
>JAGWVP010000735.1 GCA_018970825.1 bacterium
TTCGGCTCCGAGATGACGCAGGACGACGGCTTCAACGGCTTCGACGCGAAGCCCGAGGACTTCACCTACAAGCTGGTCGGGCAGAAGGACCAGTACATGTCGTTCGCGCCCGAGGCGCTCGAGGGGAAGGTCCCCTTCACGCAGTACCCCGACGGACAGGGCTGGGGCGTGACCTCGCCCGACTTCGTCTACGGCTACAAGCTGCCCGACCCGAAGCTGCTGGGCTGGGCGCCCGTGCAGAGCGTGCTCGTGCCGCGCCCGGTGTGGCTGCTCGAGGCGACGCCGAAGGACCGCTACTACCTCTACGGCAAGATCCTGATCGCGATCGACCGCGAGACCTACAAGGTCAGCAACGTCGTGAAGTACGACTGGAAGGGCCAGCCGGTCGGCGTGTTCAACCGCGGCATCTCCTACGGCAAGGCCCCCGACGGCTACCGCTTCGTGAACCTGACCGGCGGCGGCCAGGGCGGCGCCTACGCCGAGAACACGAAGCTCGAACGTGCGACGGCCGCCGAGGTCATGCCGAGGCCGGTCGACAACGCGATCGACATCAAGCTCGCGTTCGACGACTTCCAGCCCGACCGCCTCGTCCAGCTCGGACGCTGACGCGGCCGGGCCTCGCGCGCGGACGGGCGCGCGGGGCGAGGGGGAACGCGGACGGGCGCCGGGCGGACCGACGCCCGGAGCGTGGTGCCTGCCGCGGCCGCCGCACGGGTGCGGTCAGCGCCGCTCGACGAGCAGGCTCTGCGCGGAACGACCGATGCGGCCGCGCTCGTCCCAGAGCGCGCTCTCGGCGAGTCCCGTCCCGCCGCCCGACACCATCGACACCGCGTCGAGGCAGACCCATTCGCCGGCCGGCAGGCGGTGGAGGTGGATCGTCAGGTCGGGGTTGATGAACAGGTACTCGCCGAAGGGCAGCACCGAGCTCACGCCGTTGCCGAAGTCGGCGACCGCGGCGACGCGCTGCAGCGGGCTCGGCGTCTCGCCCGGCACCACCGCGACACGGAGCCGGATCCAGTCGGAGATCGGGCCGGGCTCGTGCCAGGAGCCGCGCGCCACTCGATGCTCGGTCGCGTGCGAGTGGAACGCGACGATCCCGCCGCCGCGCCACGGGGCTTCGTGCGGCTCGCATTCCCCGGGCCCCGCGAACGGCCGCGACTCGCCAGCCTCGAGGGCTGCGGGCACCGGCACGTCGGCCGCGCGGATGCGCAGCATCCTCGCGCGCGCGACGAGGTCCACCCCGGCGGAGAGCGTCGCCTCGAGCCACTGCACCTTGCGCCCCGGCCGCAGTTCCTCGACCCGCACCGAGAGCGGGGCGAGGGGAACCGGGCGCAGGAGCTCGACCGTGAGACGGGCCGGGTGCATCGGTCCCGCGGCCGGGGCTCCCTCGAGGGCGCGCGCGAGAAGCGCCGCGACCGGCCCGCCGTGGAGCGAGTCCGGCGACCACGGGCCGCGCGCGAAGCCGGTCGGCAGGAACGTGCCGCCGCTCGGCTCGAACAGGACCTCGGACACGGCGCGAGCGAAACCCATCGCGGGTCCGACCTCAAGCGAGCGGCCCCCTGCACGCGACGTCCACGGGCGGGCTTGCCCGGTGGTCCGCACCGGCCCCGGCGCGACGCGCACCGGCGGCGCGGGGACCCG
>JAGWVP010000068.1 GCA_018970825.1 bacterium
GAGATGGAGCCGTAGGAAGGGCTTTGGCCCCGACGAGCGCTTGAGGTAGGGTCCGCGCCATGTACCGCGTCGCCAAGGAGCTGCTCGACGAGCTCAAGAAGCACGCCCTCGAGGCGTACCCGGAGGAATGCTGCGGCTTCATCCTCTTCGACACCGAGGAGGAGGCGGAGGTCGTGCGCCGGATCCGGAACGTGGCGACCGAGCGCCACCGGAAGGACCCGCAGAACTTCCCCCGCGACGGCCGGGACGGCTACGTCATGGACGAGAAGGAACTGCTCGAGGTCACGCGCGAGATCGACGGCCAGCGCTACGAGCTCCGATCGATCTACCATTCGCACCCCAACGGGAAGGCCTACTTCTCGAAGGAGGACGAGGCCCGAGCCAAGATGTGGGACGAGCCGATCTACCCCGAGGCGATCTACATCGTGCTCGGCGTGGACGGTCACGCCGTCACCGGCATTTCGGGACACGTCTGGAACGAAGAGCGTCTGGAGTACGAGGACGTGAAGATCCAACGCGGGTGAGTTCGCCCCGCCGCGGCCACCGACCGATTCCCGGGAGATGACTTCCGAGGCTGCCACCTCCGCCGCGATCGCGTCGCCCGCCCGGGTCGAGATCTCCCGCCCGCGCGTCGACACGATGGAACTCCGGCTCTCCGGCGACTGGCTGCTGCGCGGGGCGCGCGCCTCGACCCGCGACGTCGACCGGGAGCTCGCCGACCGCCCGCCGCGGCGCGTGGTCTACGACGGCACCGGGATCGGCAAGTGGGACTCGGCGCTCCTCACCTTCCTCGAGCGACTCGAGGGATCGCTCCACGCGGCGAAGATCCGCAGCGACCGCGCCGGACTTCCCGAGGGAGTGCAGCGGCTCATGAAGCTCGCCGAGGCCGTGCCCGAGAAGAAGGGGGCGCGCGCCGGCGAGGAGACGTCGACCTGGCTCGAGCGCGTCGGCAAGGGGGCCTCCTCGGCGTGGCAGAGCGCCTGGAACTTCCTCGACTTCCTCGGCCAGGCGACGATCGCGTTCGTCTCGCTGCTGCGCCTGAAGGCCCGCGTGCCCTTCGCCGACGTCCTGCTCTTCGTGCAGAACACGGGCATCGAGGCGCTCGGCATCGTGTCGCTCATCAGCTTCCTCGTGGGCCTCATCCTCGCCTTCGTCGGGGCGGTGCAGTTGAAGCAGTTCGGCGCGACGATCTACGTCGCGAACCTTGTCGAGATCGGCATGGCGCGCGAGATGGGCGCGATCATGACCGGCATCATCATGGCGGGCCGCACGGGTGCCGCCTTCGCGGCCCAGCTCGGGACGATGAAGGTGACCGAGGAGATCGACGCGCTGCGCACGCTCGGCATCGACCCGATCGAGTACCTCGTCCTGCCGAGACTGATCGCCCTGTCGCTCATGATGCCCCTGCTCTGCCTCTACTCGGACATCGTCGGCATGATCGGCGGGGCGGTGGTCGGCGTCGGGATGCTCGGCATCACGCCGACGCAGTACTGGCAGCAGACTCTCTACTACGCTTCGACCACGCAGTTCGCGCTCGGCATCATGAAGGCCGGGATCTTCGGCGTGCTGGTGGCACTCGCGGGGTGCCTGCGCGGCATGGAGTGCGGCGACAGCGCGTCGGCGGTGGGCGACGCCGCGACGTCCGCCGTCGTGACGAGCATCGTTCTCATCGTCGTCGCCGACGGCATCTTCGCCGTCATCTTCGACGCGCTGGGGCTGTGACGGTGGCGGACGCGGCGGGCGGGACGGAACGGGCGACGGCCGCGGGGGGGGCGGCGACGCCCGTCGTGACGCCCCCGCCGGGCGCAGCGGCCCCGGGCACGGCCGAGGCTCGCATCACCGTGCACGACCTCACGATGGCCTACGGTTCGTTCGTCCTCATGCAGGACCTGAACTTCACCATCCGGCGCGGTTCGATCTTCGTCATCATGGGCGGCAGCGGCTGCGGCAAGACCACGCTGCTCAAGCACATGATCGGGCTGGTCGAGCCCGCCCGGGGCGAGATCCTCTACGGCGAGGAGAGCTTCACCCGGGCGACCGAGGACCGGCGCCAGGAACTGCTGCGGAGCTTCGGGGTGACCTACCAGCAGGGTGCGCTCTGGAGCTCGAAGACCCTCGCGGAGAGCGTCGCCCTCCCCCTCGAGCAGTACACGGACCTCTCGTCGAGGGAGGTCCGGGAGATCTGCGAGCTCAAGCTCGCGCTGGTCGGACTGAAGGGCTTCGAGGAGTACTACCCGAGCCAGATCAGCGGCGGCATGCGCAAGCGCGCGGGCCTCGCCCGGGCCATGGCGCTCGATCCGGACGTGCTGTTCTTCGACGAGCCGAGCGCGGGCCTCGACCCGATCAGCTCGCACCTGCTCGACGATCTCATCGTCGAGCTGCGCGACAGCCTCGGGTCGACGATCGTGATGGTGACCCACGAGCTGCCGAGCATCTTCGCGATCGCGGACGACTCCGTCTTCCTCGACACCGGGACGCGCACGATGGCCGCGCGCGGGAACCCCCGCGACCTGCTTCGGAACTGCGAGAACCCGACCGTCCACCGCTTCCTCACCCGGGGAGCCGAGGACGAGCCCGGGAGGAGGCCCGCATGAGCAAGAAGGCGAGTCCGACGGCCATCGGCGCCTTCGTCGTCGGCGCGATCGCGCTCGCGGTCGCCGGCATCGTCGTGCTGGGGTCGGGGCGCTTCTTCCAGAAGACCTCCCCGCTCGTCAGCTTCTTCGAGGGCAGCGTGAACGGCCTCTCGGTCGGCGCCCCGGTCAAGTTCAAGGGCGTCGACATCGGCTCCGTCACGCACATCTTCATCCAGATCGACCCGAAGGACCAGGACGCGCGCATCCCGGTCTACCTCGCGCTCGACCTCGACAAGATGCACAAGGCGGGTGTCGTCCCGAGGCCCGACGAGACCATGGACACGGCGATCGGCAACGCGATCGCCCACGGGCTCCGCGCCCAGCTCCAGACCGAGAGCATCCTGACCGGCGTGCTCTTCGTGGAACTGAACTTCCACCCGGAGACGCCGGCGACCTACGTCGGCTCCTGGGACGGCACGCCCGAGGTCCCGACGCTTCCCACCCAGCTCGAACGCCTGCAGGAGCAGATCCGCGGTGCGATCGCGAAGATCAACGAGATCGACTTCAAGGGCCTGATCGACAGCCTGACGACCACGTCGGATTCCGTCCGGGACTTCGCCTCGTCCCCGGACCTGAAGGGGGCGATCCAGTCCGCGAGCCGGACCCTCGAGAGCATCGGCGACCTCTCGAAGACCGTGGACAAGAACGTGGCGCCGCTCACCACGAGCCTGACGTCGACCTCGAAGCGCATCGACAAGGCCGGCCAGGGCCTCGAGAAGACGATGGCCGAGCTCGACAAGACGCTCGTCTCGCTCCGGGAACTCGTCGACCCCGACTCGCCGATCCCGGTCGACCTGCGCGAGTCGCTCGACGAGTTGCAGCGCGCGGCGTCGGCGATCCGTTCTCTCGCCGACGAGCTCGACCGCAACCCGAGCTCGCTCGTCTTCGGACGCGACACGAAGGAGACCAAGCCGTGAGACGACGAAGCCGCCGCCTCCCCCGGCCCGCGGGAGCGATCCCGCTGGTCGCCGTCCTCGCCGGCTGCGGAGGCTTCTTCGCCCCGCGCGTCGACCCGTCGCGATTCTTCGTCCTGAGCGTCCGGCCCGCGCCGGACCTCGACTTGCCCGCGTGGGTCAGGTCGCGGTCCTACGGCGTCGGTCCGGTCACGCTGCCCGAGTACCTCGAGCGACCGAGCGTCGTCACCCGGGTGAGCGAGACCGAGATCGTGCCCACCCACCAGGACCGCTGGGCCGAGCCCATCCGCGACGGGATCATGCGCGTGCTGCGCGAGGACCTGCGCCGCTGCCTCGACGCACCGAGGGTGATTCCGTTTCCCTGGTACGCGAGCGATCGCCCCGACCTCGCCGTGTCGATCGACGTCCAGCGCTTCGAGCGCGATTCGAGCGGGACCGCCTGGCTGTTCGCCCACTGGAGCGTCCGCGACGCCGCCACGGGAGCGAACCTCGTCCGCGGCGACACCGTCGGCCACCTGGACACCGCGGTGCCCGGCGAATCCGCCTCGGTCGACGCGCAGAGCGAACTCCTCATGCAACTCGCGAGGGACGTCGCACGCGGGATCGGGTCGATCCCGACGGGTCGCGCCTCAAGGAGATGACGGGTAGACCGCCCGTGCGGGTCGCTCCGGGAGCCCCGCCCGGATCCGGGCCGAGTACTCGGGCACGTCTCCGGCGGCGAGGGCGGCCGAGTCGATCGAACTCCGGCGCCGGATCTCCTCGAAAGGCGCCTCCCGGCTGATCGCACCGAGTTCCCAGAGCAGCTGGTCGAGATAGCCGTTGGCGAGAAAACGCCAGTCCGCCGGGATCGGGATCGCGAGCGCACGGAAGTTCCGGAAGACCTGCGTCGTGCAGTTCGTCGTGAGCGCGTTGTAGAACTCGGCGTTCGCGTGCAGCCGGTTCATGTCGTCGGCGTAGAGCTCGAGCAGGCGGCGCGCGTTCCGCGGCGATGTCGCGAGGCGGTAGACGAAGACGCTCTCCCGACGGTGGTTCGTCCGCAGGAGGACCAGGTCGCGCTCGTCGGCCGGGACGTAGATGATCTCGTACTTGCGGAAGAGACCGGCGACCGCCGAGTACTCCTCGCCCTTCTCCTTGCGGATCTCGATCGAAATCGGGAGGAACCGTCCGTCGGAGAACTCCCAGATCATGATCGCGTGCGCGATCGCCTTCGGCCCCCAGTAGGACAGCAGCAGGTCGAGGCCGACGGTCTTCGAGAGGTCGTAGGTCCGGTCCTCCCAGCGAGCGTCCCAGTCCTCGGTGCTCCGGTAGTGGAAGTTGCGGACGTCGTGGATCGTGAGCAGGTCCCCGTCGCGTTCGGTCCACGGGGCCCGCGAGACGTCCTCCTGCCAGTCGCGGTCGTTCGACGGTCGGACGGTGCTCCACCAGCCGAGCAGGGTCGCCGAGAGCAGGGCGCAGCCGAGCACCGCGGTCCACCAGGGGCGCAGGAAGAAGGCGAGTCCCGCCATCGCCAGCACCCAACCGGCGGCGAGCGCCCTCGCGAGGCCGTCGGGGCGGGGTCCCGCCACCGCGAGTGCGAGCGCTCCCCAGGCGACGAAGAGCAGGAAGGCGAGTCCCGCCAGCGGCGCGAACACCCATCGCAGGAGCGTCCTCAATCTCTCCTCCGCGCGACGGAGACGCCGCTTCCCGCGAAGGTCGTCGACGGTGCTGCGGTGCTGGAACGGGCGTGGCTCATGATCCGGACGCGGGGGCCACCATGCGCCCCGGACATTCGCGATTGCAAGCGCCGAGGCTTCATTTCCCGACCTGCCCGTGTTTGAATCAGCCGATGCACGACGAGAGCGGACGCGGGAACAGGCTGGCGACGTCGAGGGTCCCCGGCGCGACGCTCCCGCGGCGGAACGCGGTCGCGTCGTCGCGACGACTGCGTGCCTCGGTCGCGGCGGTGCTGCTGGTCGCGACCGCAGGCTGCGGGGTGCCGATCGGCGTGAAACGCTCCAACCCGCAGGTCGTGCACCAGCGGCTCACCGCCGACGTGCTCTCGAGCGGGCAACTCAGCGTCCCGACGTGGAACCGGCTGCGGGCCCACGGGCTCGACGAGACCTGGGAGAAGGATCCCGAGAGGGCGATCCGGCTCCTCCAGGGCGTGCTGGGCGGGCTCAACTCGAGTTCCGGGGACTGGTTCGCCCTCGCCGAGACCTCCTTCCTCTTCGCGCAGAAGAAGCGTGACCGGGGCTACTTCCTCGCGGCCGCGATCTACGCCTGGGCGTACCTGTTTCCGGAGCCGCCCGGGGAGGGACCGAACCCGTTCGACCAGCGGCTGCGCACGGCGGCGGACATCTACAATCGCGGGCTCACCGAGGCCTTCGAGGTGGCGCGGTCGGGCGACGTCGCGGTCGAGCCCGGCGTCACGCGGACGCCCTTCGGCACGGTGAACGTGCAGCTCTCGCGCGACGTCTCCGCCTGGCAGGACCGCACGCTGTCGGGGTTCGTCCCGGTCGCGGAACTCGAGGTCTTCGGCCTGCGCAACCGCTACCGGCAACCGGGCATCGGTGCGCCGCTCGCCGCGAGCGCGAACGCGCTGCCCGACACCGCGAGCAAGTCCGCGGACCACCTCGACGTGCAGGAGAAGGTGTCGGTCACCGCGCTGCTGAAGGTCGACCGGCCGCGCACCCAGGTGCTCTCCGGCCGCGTGGAGGCCCTCGTCCAGCTCTACCCCGGGCGCGTCGGCCACACGGTCGAGATCGGCGGGCAGCAGGTTCCCCTCGAGGCAGAGCCGACGGCCGCCCTGGCCGCGACGCTCGCCGAGTCGCCGATCTGGGAGCGGGAGATCAAGGGCTTCTTCTTCGACCTGGTCGGCGCGAGCCTGACGCCGAACCTCCTGTTCAGCGAACCCTACGAGCGCGGCAAGATCCCGGTCGTCCTCGTGCACGGCACGGCCTCGAGCTCCGGCCGCTGGGCGGACATGCTGAACGACCTTTCGAACGACCACGCCGTGAGCGACCGCTACACCTTCTGGATGTTCACCTACGACACGGGCGCGCCCGTCGCCTACTCGGCGATGCTGCTGCGCAAGGCGCTCACCGAGGTCGTGGCGAAGCTCGATCCGCGGGACACCGACCCCGCGCTCCACGAGATGGTCGTGATCGGCCACAGCCAGGGCGGACTCCTGACGAAGATGACGGCGGTCGACAGCGGCGACGCGTTCTGGCGGCAGGTCAGCAGCAAGTCGATCGACGACGTGAACCTCTCGAAGGAGGACCGCGATCTCCTGCGGTACATGATGTTCGTCAAGCCGCTGCCCTTCGTCCGCCGGGTCGTCTTCCTCGCGACGCCCCACGGTGGGAGCTACCTCACGCTGTTCAGCGTGACGGGTTGGCTGCGCTCGTTCATCAAGCTGCCTTCGAGGATCCTCAAGGCCGGAACGACGCTGCTCACGCTCAACCCGGACGCGGTGCGGATGGGCGGTGGCACGGGACGGATCCCGACCGCACTCGACAACATGACGCCGGGCAACCCGTTCCTCCGGGCGCTCCACGACACGCCGGTCGCGCCCGGCGTCTCCGCCCACTCGGTGATCGCGGTCCAGGGCGGCAATCCCGCGGGTGGCGGCGGCGACGGGGTGGTCAAGTACGAGAGTGCCCACGTCGACGGGGTCGAGTCCGAGGTCGTCGTCGACTCGAGCCACTCGCTCCAGTCGAATCCCTTCGTGATCTCGGAGGTTCGACGGATCCTGCTGCTGAACGCGGGCGTGATCGGTGCGGAGTCCGCGCCTCCCGCGAGCCCCGCGGCACCGAGCCGGGCCCGGCCGCTGCCGGAGCCGATCAGCCTGCCGGCGGCCGAAGCGAACTGAGCCGGTTGGCGGGAACCCGGCCGGCCCGCGCGCGAGGCTTCCTCGCCCGCGCGGAGGTCCCCGTCGTCAGCGAGGCTCCCAGGCCGGGACCCACCGACGAAGGACGCCGTTCAGCGTGCCGTCCGACCGCCAGCGGGCGATCGACTCGTTGACCCTTTCGCGAAGCCGGCGGCTCGACGGGCGGAATCCCCAGGCGACCTGCTCCTGCGTGAGCAGCGGACGCAGCATGGGCATCATCGAACCCTCGTGGCTCGCCGCGTACCACGCGACGGTCGGCCCGTCGGCGACGAACGCGTCGATCCGACGCTGTTCGAGTTCGGCGATCGCGTTCGTGTTCGAAACGTAGCCGAACACCTGGCTGTCGGGCGCGTTCTCGCGGACGTACCGTTCGGCCGTCGTGTTCTTCGTGACGCCGATCCGCTGCGCTTCCTTCACCACCTGCGCGGGCGACTTCCAGCGGCTCGCATCGCTGCGGCGGATCAGGACGCCGACCCCGGAGCGGAAGATGGGATCGCCGAAGTCGACCTGCAGTTCGCGCAGCCGGCTGATCGAGAGACCCGACATGATGACGTCGACCCGCTTGTCGAGGAGCGCCGGCACGAGATCGTCGTAGGGCATCGTGAAGACGCGAAGCGGGCGACCCAGGTCCTGGCCCAGGTAGGTCGCCAGGTCGACGTCGATCCCGGCCGGTCGCTCGCCCTGTCGGAACGAGAAGGGAGGGGCATCCTCCACCATGCCGATCCGGATCGCCGGCACCGGGGTCGGGGTCGGGACCAGGTCTCGCGGATCGGGCGCGCGGTTCGCAGCGCAGCCCGCCGCGAGGAGAACGGCGAGGACGAGAGCCGCCGCGCGCGCCGCGGCGGCTCGACCGGGACTCTCCACCCCGGGTCAGTTCTGGTTGGGGTTCGAGCGCCGCTGCCCCTGGTGGAGGCCCTGCTGGTAGCCCTGGTCGTAGGAGCGCTCCTCGCCCTTCTTGTACTGGTCGTAGATGAAGCCGCCGAGCAGGCCCGCTCCGGCGCCGGCCGCGGCGCCGAGGCCCGCGTTGCCGGCCATCGCGCCGATGATCGCGCCTCCCGCCGTGCCGACCGCACCGCCGGTGAGCGTGCGCTGCGCGGTGGGCGACATGCCCGTGCAGCCCGATCCCGCCACCGCGACCGCGAGCAGCGCGGCCGCGCCCATCGTCTTCGTCGTGTTCGTGCGCATCACTTCTTCACCTTCTTCGTCGTCTCGGGACGGCAGGGGTGCTTGTCCGCGAGGAACTTGAACATCGCGTCGGTCGCGTGGCTCGACCCGAACTCCGGATGCGCCTTGCCCCAGGCGACGAATTCACCCACGAGCTGGTTTCGGCTCGGCGTCGGATCGGGCAGGCACACGAACGGCTTGTGCCCGGGTTTCTCCATGAGCGCCTGGTAGTACTGCCACGCTCCGACCGTGTAACCCTGGCAGAAGTTGACGGCCGCCGTGTAGTGCGGATCGTCCGGGCCGACGCCGCAGACGTCGATCAGGTCCTCGGCCTTCGTGACCACGAAGTCCTCGGTGGTGAACTGGCTCGCGACGGCCGGCCGCGCCACGAGGGCGGCGAGGCACGCGAACAGGGAAATCGCCTTGTGCATGGGTCCGAACCTCCTCGTCCGACGCCTTCGCCGGAATCGGATGGACCGTCACACGCGGCTCGCGGTCCGTCAACGGAACCCGGTGCGGTCGACCCCGGGACCGACCGCACCGGGCGCACCGCGCGGAGCCCCGGTCGACTCGCGGTTCGGTCGCAACGGCGATCGGTCGTGCCCCGTGCGCCGCCCGGTCGGGCCGAGGCACTCGACCGGACGACCTCGCGGAGATCGAGGGGCAGGGAACGGATCCGTCCACGATGGCGCGGGGCCGAGCCGGGCCACGCGCGACGCCGCCGCAACGCGACTCAGAGGTCCCGTAGCCGGTTCAGCCCGTTGAAGGCCGCGACCTTGTAGCACTCGGCGAGCGTCGGGTAGTTGAAGACGCTGTCGATGAAGTACTCGACCTTGCCGTCGAAGGCCATGACCGCCTGCCCGAGGTGGATGAGCTCGGTCGCCCCGGTGCCGATCGCGTGCACGCCGAGCAGCGCGTGCGTCTCGGCGTGGAAGACGAGCTTCAGCATGCCGGTGTCGTCGCCCAGGATCTTGCCGCGGGCGATCTCCGAGTAGCGAGCATTGCCGCACTCGTAGGGCACGCCCTTCGCGGTGAGCTCGCTCTCGTTCGCGCCGACCATCGAGATCTCCGGCACCGAGTAGATGCCGAAGGGCAGGAGCCGTCCGACCGACGCGGTCGGGGCACCGAACATGTTGCAGGCGGCGATCCGCCCCTGGTCCATGCTGGTCGACGCGAGCGCAGGGAAGCCGATCACGTCGCCGACCGCGAAGACGTTCGGAACCTTCGTCCGGTAGCTGTCGTCGACCGCGATGCGCCCGCGAGCGTCGGCCTCGAGCCCGATGCGGTCGAGCCCCAGGCCCGACGTCGCCCCCTGTCGGCCGATGCAGTAGAGCACGCAGTCCGCCGAGAGCCGCTTGCCGCTCTCGAGCACGGCGTCGGCCGTGATCCCGTCCTGGCTGCGCGAGCCCGGCTCGGCCGGCCGCGTCTCGATCTTCACGAGCTTCTCGCCGAGGCGCAGCGTGACGCCCTCGCGCCGGAGGTGGAACTGCAGCGCCTCCACGATCTCCGCGTCGGCGAACTCGAGGAGACGCGAGCGGCCCTCGACGAGCGTGATCCGGATGCCGAGCAGCGCCAGCATCGAGGCGTACTCCGTCCCGATGACGCCGCCGCCCACGATCACCATCGAGCGCGGCAGGTGGTCGAGCAGGAGCAGCTCGTCGGTCGTGATCACGTTCGCGTGGTCGAAGGGGATGCCCTCGGGACGGGTGGGCTCGGTCCCGACCGCGACGAGCACGTGGTCCGCCGCGACCGTCTCCACGGAGTCGT
>JAGWVP010000736.1 GCA_018970825.1 bacterium
ACCGACGAGCACCCGCGCGCCCACGAGCTGAACGCGCGATCGATCGAGATCCTGCTCTCGCTCGGCGTCGGCGAGGACGAACTCGCGGCCGAGGCCTCGCCGACCGAAGACGCCGGCCGCGTGCTCTTCTGCCGCCGCATCGGCGAGGAGATCGGCCGGATCGACCTGGTGGCGGACCCGGCCCGGCGCGCGAAGTACGAGCGCCACCTCCGCCAGCGCCGGCCGTATCTCAACCTCTCGCAGTCCGAGGCCGAGAAGGTACTCGTCCGCCACGTGCGCGCGAATCCCGCGATCGACCTCCGTTTCGGCTGCCGGTGGAGCGGATTCGAGGAGCAGGACGGCGTCGTCCGCAGTCGAGTCGAGCTCGCGGGCGTCGGCGGGGGCACGATCGAGTCGCGCTGGCTGCTCGGCTGCGACGGCGCGGGAAGCCGGGTCCGCAAGGCGATCGGCGTCGAGATGGAGGGGCCGGCCGAGATCCAGCAGTTCGTGAACGCGTTCTTCCGGGCGGACCTCTCGAAGCGGGTGCCGGCAAGGGCGAAACTCTACTGGATCTTCGACCCCGAGTTCGCGGGCGTGTTCGTGGCCCACCACGTCGAGCGCCGGTGGGTCTATGGCGTCCCGGTTCGCACGCCCTGGGAGCGCAGCGAGGACTACGACGCCGAGACGATGCGTGCGAGGATCGAGGGCGCACTGGGCGGCCCCGTACCCGGGCTCCGCGTCGAGTCGACGAGCACCTGGCGCATGTCGGCGCAGGTGGCGACGAGCTACGGGCGCGCAAGGACGTGGCTGCTCGGCGACGCCGCGCACCGCTTTCCCCCGACCGGCGGGCTCGGCATGAACACCGGGATCGCGGACGCGCACGGTGTCGCGTGGAAGATCGCGCTGGTCGATGCGGGCCGGGCCCCGGCGAGCCTCGTCGAGACCTACGGACGGGAACGTCGCCCGGTCGCACGCCGCAACTGCGACGAGAGCCGCCGGAACTTCGAGAAGATGCTCGACGTGCTCCGGGCGGTCGGGCTCGACCCGGCGCGGGCGGACGACGCGGCGCGCGTCCTCTCGTCGGGCTTCGTCCGTGGTCTGCCCGCGGGCGTCCGGGGCGCGCTCGTCCGCACGGCCGCGGCCCCGGTGCGCTGGCTGATCGGCCGTGCCCTGCGGCCCGGGCCCGCCTCCGATCGCGCACGAGCGGAGATCGCGCGGCAGGTCGACCACTTCGACCGGCTGAACCTCGACGTCGGATACGTGTACGAGGAGGGTGCCCTCGTGCCCGACGGCACGCCGCCCGAGCCCGAGCGCGGCCCGGGCGACTACGTGCCGTCGACCCGTCCGGGCGCGCGGCTCCCGCACGCATGGGTGCGTCGCGACGGCCGCGAGGTCTCGACGCTCGACCTGCTCGACGGCACCCGCTTCACGCTGCTCCTCCCGCCCGAACGGGTCCGGTCGCTCGCCGGGTGCGAGGGCGAGGAGGTGGCTCTCCTCGACGCGACCGGGTTTCCGAGCGACCTGTTTCCCCCCGACCTCGCGTGGCTCGTCCGGCCCGACGGGCACGTGGGGTGGCGAACTCGTGCCGCGGACGTCGACCCCGCGGCGGTGCACGCCGCTCTCGACGCGATCCTCGGGCGGGCGGGCGAGGG
>JAGWVP010000737.1 GCA_018970825.1 bacterium
GAGCTCGTTCTCGCCGATGCTGGTCGCGACGATCGGGGTCCGGTCCGGTCGCAGGCCCTGCTTCGCGAACTCGGCGTAGAAGTCCAGGTTCGAGTCGCCGTTGATCGTGCTCAGGACGACGTCGGGGTTCGCCTCGCGCAACTCCCCGATCGCGCGACGGAAGTCGCCCGAGCCGAGCGGCACGTAGGCCTCGCCGACCACCTCCGCCCCCTTCGAAGCGAGGTACTTGCGCGCGACGTAGTTCGCGGTGCGCGGGTACACGTAGTCGGAGCCGATCAGGTAGAACCGGCGCTTGCGGCCTCCCGCGTCGGAGAGGAACCAGTCGAGGGCCGGGAGGATCAGCTGGTTCGGCGTGGCGCCGGTGTAGATCACTCCCGGCGCGCACTCGGCGCCCTCGTACTGGACGGGGTAGAACAGGAGGCTGCCGGCGGCCTCGACCACGGGCGCCATCGCCTTGCGGCTGTCGGAGGTCCAGCCGCCGAACAGCGCGACCACCCCGTCTTCGGACAGCAGCTTGCGGGCGCGCCGCGGAAAGATGTCGGTGGAACGGGAGCGCCCGTCCTCGACGAGCGCCTCGACCGGGTGCCCGAGCACCCCGCCCGCGGCGTCGATTTCGAGCAGGGCGAATTCCTCGGCGTCGCGCAGGCTCGTCTCGCTGATGGCCATCGTGCCGGTCTGCGAGTGGAGGAGCCCGATCTTGACGGGGGCGGGCCCCGGGGCGGGAACGAAGAGGGTGGACGGCGAGAGGGCGTCGCAGCCGGTGAGCGGGTGCGCGCAGGCGAGGGCGAGGACGGCGGCGCGAACGACGGTTCCGTTCATCCCCTCAGTCCTCCATGAGGTCCGAGAGGATCGGCTCGAACGGTGCGGCGGTGATGCTGACGGCCCCGCGGAACGGGTTGTCCATGTCCGCGATCAGGAAGATCATCGCGCCGAGGAACGCGGCGAGCAGTCCGCCGAGGAACAGGTGCGACAGCAGGCTCATGTCGAAGAGCCAGATCAGGACCAGGTTCGCGATCGCGCCGAGAAAGACGACGTACCACATGGTCGAGGGGATGCTCGTGCCCACCGACTGGAGCCTCATCCGTCGAGCCTCGTAATAGCCGTTGAACTGGCGCAGGGCCTCGGCGTGCATGACTTCCTCGGCCGCCGTCCTCGGCTGGAAGCGCAGCAGGCGCTCGTGGAAGGCCGTCATGCGGATGTCGCCGCCCCTCGGGACGATGCCCTTCTGCTGGAGCGGCCACGCCTGCTTCACCACGTAGCGCGTGTAGTCGCGCAGCAGCCAGGTCAGGTTCTGCCGCTCGGGCTCGGGGTAGGCCGCGACGTCGCGCCGCAGCGCTGCGAGCGCCGAGGCCTCCTTCGCGACGATGCCCTGCGTCGTCCCGTAGCCCTGGTAGGCCGCGACCGCGAGCAGGCCGAGCAGCAGCCCGTAGAAGACTCCGAAGATCGAGAGGATGTAGCCGACGATGTCGTTCAGGTTCGAGCGACCGCCGAGCAGCGGGCGCAGGATCGGCCGGACGAAGATCGCACCGAGCCAACTGAACACGATGAAGGCGCCCGACGTGATCGCGGCGAACTTCCAGGTCGGGATGTCGAAGATCCAGGCGGCCATCGACCCCCGTCCTACC
>JAGWVP010000738.1 GCA_018970825.1 bacterium
CGCGAGCCTGATGGAGGTCATCCTCTCGGACCCCAAGGGCGTCACCGCGATGGCCTTCCTGAACCCGCCGTCGCTCGCGATGGGCGTGAACCACGCGGAGTGGCGACGCGCCGAGATCCCGGGCGCGAACGGACACGGCACCGCGCGCGCGCTCGCCCGGCTGTACGGCACGCTCGCTCGCGGCGGCTCGCAGGACGGCTTCCACCTGCTCTCCGAGGACGCGATCGTGCGTTGCCACTCCGAGCAGTCGCAGGGCGAGGATCTGGTGCTGCGCGTGCCCACCCGCTTCGGCCAGGGCTTCATGCTCTCGCAGCGCGGCCTGAAGGGCGGGACGATGGGCCCCGGGGCCCGGACGTTCGGCCACCCGGGCGCGGGCGGCTCGCTCGCCTTCGCGGACCCCGAGCGACGCGTCGGCTTCGCCTACGTGATGAACCGCATGGGACCGCACATCCTGATGGACCCGCGCGCGACCGCGCTGGCGGACGCCGTCTACGAGAGCCTCTGAGGCGACGCCGGTGTCCGGTCGCGGCACGAGAGCGGTCGAGGACGTACCGACGAGGTCACTCCGCCGTCGCCGGCTCCGGCTCGGCGCGACGGTGCTCGCGGCGGCCGTCCTGGCCATCGCGTCACCTTCGCCCGCGCGCGACGCGATCGTGCGCGGCAGCGCGATCGCGCCGGATGCACCCGGGGCCGCTCCGACCCCGACGCCCATGCCGCTCCCCGGGGCGGTGGCCGACCGGCTCGCGTGGGCGAAGCGCACGCTGCCCCCGACCGCATTCGCGAGGCTCGACCGTGCGGGTGGAGACCTCGCGGGTGTGATCGCCGCCGGGCGCTCGCTCCCGGTCGTCCGCGAACGCACGCAGCGACAGGTCGCCTCGATGCTTCCCGGGCTCGACCGGGAGGAAGTCGCGGCCGCCTCGCTCGTCGTGATGGCGATGCGCGCCTCGAATCTCGACGCGGACCTGCGCCGGATGTCCGTCGAACTGGAGGCGATGGAGGAGGCGGAGAGGAAGCTCGACGCGGCCTCGAAGGAACTCCGCGCGCGCCTCGCCGCAGCCGGCCCCGGGCGCCGGACCGGCGGGACGTCCGCGTGGCGGAGCACCGCGTCGATGCGGGCCGCCGCGCTCGAGCGGACGACGACGACCTACGCGCGCCTCGAGTACCGGAAGGCCCCGACGATCCCGCCGGTGCCCGCGCCCGACGCCTATGCGACGCCTGCCGAGCTGGAAACGTTGCTGCGGGAAAGCGACGCACGGCGGGCCGCCGCCGGACGCGAGATCCGCTTCGCGCGCGAGCGGCTACGCCTCTACGAGCATCGCTGGTCGAGTTTCGTCGACGCCCTGTCGGTCGCGATCGCGGGCACGACGCTGCCGGAGACACTCGCGCGCGACCTCCGGTAGGCGGAGGGGCTCCGCCGGCAGCACCGCCATCCCGGCGCGACGGTACGCCGTACAAGGATTCGTCTCGCCGCCTCGCATCCGGTATCTCCCGGGAAATGGAGCGAAGCCACCGGACGGCTCGACCAGCGAGCGCGCGGCGCGCGATGGGCGCCGCCCTCGCAGCGATCGTCGCATCGGTTCTCTGCGACCGGAGCGGCGCGCGCGAGGCGTCCGCGCG
>JAGWVP010000739.1 GCA_018970825.1 bacterium
GGCCGAAGGTCTCGCGCCGCCGGCGATCGCGCTCCGCGCGATCCGCCCGCCGTGCCCGGTCGAGGTCTTCGTCGAGGCGGGCCGGATCGCCTACCTGCGGGCCGACGGCTTCGGCGGTCGCACCGTGGCCGCGGCCGGGCCCTGGCGGGTCGACGCCGAGTGGTGGAGCGAGCGCCGCTGCCTGCGCGACTACTGGGAGGTGCAGCTCTCCGACGGCGGCGTCTACCGGCTCTTCCGCGAGGCGGGCGCCTGGTGGGTCGACGGCTGCTACGACTGACCGCGCCTTGACCGTCCGCGGGTCGCGTGCGCGATAGGCGCCATGTCCCGCGACCGCTCCCGCGAACTCCACGTCGCGCGCGAAGCCGTCGAACTCGCCGGCCGCTTCGCGCTCGAGCACTTCGGCCGCGACCTCGAGGTCGAGCGCAAGGCCGACGCGAGCCCGGTCACGGTCGCCGACCGCGGCGCCGAGGAGATCCTGCGACGCCACCTCGCGCAGGCGTTTCCCGACGACGGGCTGCTCGGCGAGGAGCA
This sequence comes from bacterium, assembly GCA_018970825.1. Lineage (GTDB taxonomy): Bacteria > Desulfobacterota > Binatia > UBA12015 > UBA12015 > REEB422. The sequence goes on from JAGWVP010000739.1 coordinate 532, forward strand.
CGGCGAGAGCCCGGGGCGCAGTGGCCGGCGCTGGATCCTCGACCCGATCGACGGCACGCAGTCCTTCGTGCGCGGGGTGCCGCTGTGGGGCGTGCTGGTCGGACTCGAGGAGGAGGGGCGCTGCGTCGTGGGCGTGATCGGCCTGCCGGCGCTCGACCGCACGCTGTGGGCGGCGACCGGGCAGGGCGCCTTCTGCAACGGCGAGCGCATCTCGGTCTCCGCCGCGACGAGCCTCGCCGACGCGACGCTGCTCACGAGCGACACGCGCCCGCAGCACTACGCCGAGCGCTGGACGGGCTTCGAGCGCCTGCTGCGCGGCGTCGGTCGCCAGCGGGGATGGGGCGACTGCTACGGCTACGCGCTGGTCGCGACCGGGCGAGCCGAGGTCATGGTCGACCCGCAACTGAACCCCTGGGACAGCGCCGCCGTCGTGCCGATCGTCGAGGAGGCGGGCGGCGCGTTCTTCGCCTGGGACGGAAGTCCGACCATCTACGGCAATTCAGGCATCGCCGTGCCGCGGGCGCTGCGCGAGCCGGTCCTCGCCCTGCTTCGCGGCTGAAGCCCGCGGGTTCCGCGGAGCCGCACCCGGGGCGCGCCCCGTTCAGCCCTTGGCGAGCGGTGCGAGCAGCTCGAGCGCCCGCGCCCGCCCCGCGGCGTAGTCGACGACCGGCGCCGGGTAGCCGCAGGCGGCGCGGCGCAGCGGCTCGTCGTCGGGCGAGTGAACCAGGGGAGAAGGCAGGTCGCGCAGTTCCGGGACCCACTCGCGGATGAACGCGCCGTCGGGATCGAACTTGAGCGACTGGGAGAGCGGATTGAAGATCCGGAAGTAGGGCGCCGCGTCGGTGCCGGTCGACGACGACCACTGCCAGCCGCCGTTGTTCGAGGCGACGTCGCCGTCGACGAGCCGCTGCATGAAGATGCGCTCGCCGATCCGCCAGTCGACGAGCATCGTCTTGGTGAGGAACATCGCCGTCACCATGCGCAGCCTGTTGTGCATCCAGCCGGTGCGCGCGAGCTGGCGCATCGCCGCATCCACGATCGGAAAGCCGGTGCGCCCGTCGCGCCAGGCGGCGACCTGCGCC
>JAGWVP010000069.1 GCA_018970825.1 bacterium
GTGCATCGCCGGCGCAGTTGGTGGCGAAGTTGCCGATCGCGACCAGGTCTGCCGTCGTACCGCCGATTGGCAGCCAGTAGACCTCGTAGAGATTGAACGACCAGGCGCCCCGGACGTTCACGGCGACCTGGCCGCCCGAGGCGATCGAAATCGTGCTCCCGAGCGTGATCGGGTCGCCGCCACAGGTGCCAGCGGTCGCCCATGGCGTCGCGGAGCAGCGAACGAGCTGGTCTGCCATCCGGGGCAGGGCGAAGGCCGGGGTTGCCGTCAGAACCCCCGCGACGACGGCATAGGCGACCATGCGACGAGTGCGAGCGAAGTGATCCATTTCCAAGTCTCCTTTTCGAGGCGGCCCCCGACATGAGGGCAACGCGCTGTTGCAGGAGGCCCTTCGCAATGGTCGGGCCAAGTCGCCGCACATTCCAAAAATGCTTGAAAAGAATGGATTTCTCTGGGATAGGCGGACCTCGATGGGGCGAAACGAAAAGTTGCGTGAGTCCGCTCGAGGGGGCAGGCGAAACGAAACGTTTCGCTCCGGCTGGAGCCGGACGAGGCTGGTGGCCTGCCTTGTGACCAGCCTAGCTTCGGTCATGGCCGCGGTCGCCGCGCACGACGCCTGGTCGGCCATCGGGAAGCCCTGGCTCGGGGTCGGACTCCTGCCGCAGGGGCTCGTCCTGCCCGTCTCGACCCGGGACCATGTGGCCGCGGTCGGGTTCCAGGACCGGATCGTGTCCATCGATGCTCGGCCGGTTTCGGGTGCCCGGGAGATCGAGGAACGGCTCGCGGCGATGCGACCCGGGGCGCCCCTGACGCTCGGCGTCGAAAGACCCTCGGGCGTGATCGAAAGCGTCTCGGCCTGGGTCCACACCTTCGACCCGGCCGACTACTGGCAGATCTTCGGGCCGCTCCTCGTCGGAGGAGTGCTGGGCCTTGTGCTCGGACTCGTGCCCCTGCTCTCGAGACCGGAGTCGCCGATCGCCCGGGCATGGTTCGCGTTCAACTTCGGCGTCGCGTGCAACTTCGGGATCCTGTCGCTCGACTGGGCACTCGTCCACCGCTTCGCGCCGTGGGGAGTCCTGTTCGGTGCGCTCGGCGCGGGTGGGCTGCTGCACCTGGGCATGGCGCTGCCGCGACCGCTTCCGATCCATGCCCGCTGGCCCCGCGCGACGGTGGCAGCCGCCTACGCGATCGGGGCGATCGCGTTCGTCGGATGGTTCGCCGCGTCGTTCGTGTCGGTGGCCGCCGTTCGCAAGGCGGACTTCCTCGAGGGGGCGGCGATGACCGCCGGCGCGCTCCTGCTGTTCGCGAACACCGTCCGGGTCGCGTTCGGCGACGGCACCGCCCTCGCGCGGAGGCAGGCGAGGCTGCTGCTCTTCTGCCTGCTCATGCTCGTGCCGGGCTGGGTGCTGCTCCTCGCCTCGCTCGCCTGGTCCGCGCAACTCCACCTGCCGCCGATCCTCCACCTGCTGCCGCTGTGGGCCTGCGGCCTCGCGATCGCCTGGGGGATGGTGCGCGAGAACCTCTTCGAACTCGACGCGGTCGCGCGTCGCGCCGTCACCTGGGCGCTCATGCTGCTCGGCAGCATGCTGCTGGGCGGAGGCACGGCACTCGGGTTGCGCGCCTTCGTGACGCCCGGCTCGGCATGGATGGCGGGAGGTGCGGTCGCGCTCCTGCTCGCGATCGCGACCGGCCTGCCGGCGCTGCGCGAGCCGCTCGAGGGCGCGATCGCGCAACGGCTCTTCCCGGGCCACGAGCGCGCGCGCCGCGCCGTGCACGGCGCGAGCCGAGAGCTCGCGCGCCTGCGCGAGCCGTCGGAACTCGCCTCGATCGTCCGCGAGACCGTCGCGGCCGCCGTCGGCGGCGCCTCGGCCCGGTTGTTCGCCGGCGAACCCGACGGCCCGCTGGCCGAGATCGCGCCGTCCGGCCCGTTTCCGCCCGGGACGGCGGAGGCGGCTCGTGAGACGTCCGGCCCGGTCGTGCCGACCTCGGCCCTCCACGCTTTCGCCCGCAGCGGCGGTACGCTCGCGCTCGACCTCGATCGCGATACCGCGCGCGCGCTCGCTGCGGAGATGGAGGCACGCGGCGCCCGCGTCGCGGTGGCGCTGCCGCCGGGGTCCGGCGCGAGCGGGCTCCTGCTCGTCGGCCGCCGCGCGGACGAGCGCCTCTACACGAGCGACGACGCGATCCTGCTCGAGACGCTCGCGGGCCAGCTCGCGGTCGCGCTCGAGAACGCGCGCGCCTGGACCGTCGTGCGATCGCTCGAGCGCAAGCTCGCCGAGGAGAACCACTACCTGCGCCAGGAACTCGCCGCCGAGCAGTCCGAGGGCGAGATCGTGGGCCGCAGCGCCGCGATCCGCGCCGTGCTCGCGCAGATCGAGCGGGTCGCGCCGACCGACGCGACGGTGCTCGTGATCGGCGAGACCGGCACCGGCAAGGAACTCGTGGTCCGTTCGCTGCACGAGCGCAGTCCGCGCCGCGCCGGCATCCTGGTGAAGGTCGCGTGCGCGGCGCTGCCGGAGGCGCTGCTCGAGAGCGAACTCTTCGGGCACGAGCGCGGCGCCTTCACGGGCGCGACCGCGGCCAAGCCGGGCCGGCTCGAGATCGCCGACGGCGGCACGCTCTTCCTCGACGACGTCGACACGCTCTCCCTGCCGGTACAGGCGAAGCTCCTGCGCGCGATCGAGGTCGGCGAGACGCAGCGACTCGGCAGCAACACGGTGCGCAAGGTCTCGGCGCGGGTGATCGCCGCGACCAATCGCGACCTGCTCGCCGAGGTGCGGGCCGGGCGCTTCCGCGAGGACCTCTACTACCGGCTGCACGTCGTGCCGATCCACCTGCCGCCGCTCCGCGAGCGCCGCGAGGACGTCCCGCTGCTGGTCGAGCACCTCGTCGCGCGAGAGGGGCCGCGTTTCGGGCGCGAGGTGCGCGAGGTCTCGGCCGCCGCGATGGCCGAGATGCAGGCCTGGCACTGGCCGGGGAACGTGCGCGAGCTGCGCAACGTGGTCGAGCGCGCGCTCGTGCTGGGTGACGGCCCGGTGCTGCGGTTGCCCGCGCCGCTCGCGCCGCCGTCGGCCGAGGGGGACGGCGTCCGTCGCGCGTCGCCCGCCGCACTCGCCGCCGGCGAGCCGGTAGGAGCCGCGTCCGCGGTGGCCGCGGGCGTACCGCTCGCGGACGCGGTGCGGGACCTCAAGGTCGCGATGATCCGCACGGCCCTCGAGCGCTCGGGCGGAAACCGCACGACGGCCGCCGAGCGCCTCGGCATGCACCGCCAGAGTCTCACGCGGATGATCCGCGACCTGGGAATCGCCGACGCCGAAGGCTGAGCGATCGCTCAGAACGCGATGATCGCGTTCAAGCCCAGGGCGAGCCCGGTGGGCGTGCCCGGGTTGCCGCCCGGGTGGATGAGCACCTGCGTACCGGGCTGCAGCACTACGCCGGGCAGGACGTGGATTCCCCACGAGAGCTCGATCGTCGTCTCGGAGAACTGCGGCAGGACGCCCCGCGACACCTGCTGGTCTCGCAGCCGGCTGCTGAACGCGCCGTAGGCGAAGCCCAGCGACACGTAGTCCTTCGGACGACTCGCGAACGGACCGTAGGCGACCATGCCGCCGTTCACGTAGTAGGGCATGGGACTCACCGCCTCGTCGGGTGCGACGACGAGGCTTCCGAACACGCCGAGGTGTCGATTCTCGGCATCCTCGGCGAAGCGCACGATCACCTGGTCGGCCACCACGTAGACGCCGCCGCGGCCCCTGCTCGACGTGGTCGAGTCGTAGCGTGTCACGTTGCCGCCGAGGACGAAGCCCCCGACCTTGAGATTCCCGGGCAGGCCGACGTCGCCCGCACCCTGGTTGCGGCGGTAGCCGACCTCGCCGATCCCGTAGGGCGGGCCGTCGAACGAGAAGTCGACGCCGTGGCGGTCGGCGCGCCCGACGTCCGGGTCGCCGTTGTAGATGCCCGCCATCGCGTACCATCGCTCGTTCGGCGTGACCTTCGCGCGCGCGCCCCAGGTCGTCGCCGGGTACCCGAACGCGCCGGGCGAGTCGTAGAAGATGGCGAACGGGATCGCGTTGAACGCAACCGAGGTGAAGGAGCGGAAGTACCACGAGGCCGCGAACTCCTGCCCGTAGAGGCTGTCGATCGCGAGGCGCCCGGCGCGGATGCTCAGGAGGTCGTCGAAGAGCGACTGCGTGTAGCTCAGGATGGTGAGGCGCGTCCCGGGCGGTGCGACGTCGGAGGCCTGGATCGGGAACACGCTGCCGACCACGTCCTGCGACAGCTGTCGGCCGAAGTTGACGGAGAAGCCGACGTGGAACTCGCCGCCGGGCAGGCCGACGAGCTTCGCCGTGTCGAGCTTCAGGTCCCCGCAGAACAGGTTGTAGGCAGTCAGGCCCTGCGCCTTGCCGCCGACCGGGTTGCCGTAGGGATCGGAGAGCAGCAGGAACTTCGGCTTCACGCCGTGCTCCCACAGCCACGTGCGGGCGCCCATCCAGTCGCCGAGGAGGAAGTTGTCCCGCAACTCCGTGTCCTCGGTGTAGGCGGACTCGGGCACGCCTGCGTGTGCGGTGCCGGGCCGGGCCGCGAGGCCCGTCACGAGCGCGAGCGACGCGAGGACTCCGGCGAGCGTCGCCCGGGTGCGGGAACCCGGGCCCGGGCGCATGGGTTGCTCACCCCGTCGCAGGTCTGCCGAGGGCATCGCTCGAATCTCCCACTCCTGCCCCGGGAGTCAACGCCGGGCGGCGTGGCGCTCCGTCCGCTCGCCTGCCGCCGCGACCGTCGCGTCGGCGCAGTGCCGGTGGCGTCCCCGCTCCCGTCGCGGCGCGGGGGCGATCGCGCCGGTTCTCGACTCCGTGCCGACGCCGGCAAAGAGCGACGCTGCTATCGCCGTGCTCGTCGCTCCACTCGCCCGGCTCCGCGGCGGTCGGGCCCGGGGGCCGCGACCGTCGCGTGAGCGGGGGCGAACGGATCTCAGCGCGCGAGGTTGGAAGCGGGCTGGTACTCGCGGCACGGCTGGCCGCGCAGGTGGTCGCAGCGCGGCCGCTCCGACTGCGGCGCGAAGCGCGCCGGAATCGCATAGGCCGGGTCCGAGGCGGGCAGCACCGGCAGGACGAGTCTCGAGGCGACGTCGCCGCCGAAGCCGACGTCGTGCGAGGTTGCGCCGTAGGAGTCCACCTCGAAGTCCCACAGCGCCGCGTCGCCGCCCGGCGTGTTGACCTCGATGCGCAGCCGGCTGCCGGCCCGGAACGGGTGCGAGACCGAGTAGACCGGGACCTTCACGTTCACGAATTCGCCGGGGGAGAGCGGCTCGTAGGACGCAGCCGTGTAGAAGTTGTTCGGCTGCAGGTCCGTGCTGCGGCTCGGGTCGACCCTGCGGAAGCCCGCGCGCGCGAGACCGTGCTGCACGCGCACCTCTTCGACCCGGCCCTCGCTCTCCGGGTACACCTCGGAGAGCACGACCTCGATCGGCACGTCGGTCCCGGTCGAGCGGATCCAGAGGTCGACGTGGCCCTGCCCGGCGACGACGAGATCCTCGGCGAGCGGCTCGGATTCCCAGGCGAGGCCGTAGCCGTTCTTCGTCGGCCGCCAGTCGTTCACGACCCGGACGTTCGTGTGGTCGCCGCGCACGTGGTAGTGCGTGCGCCCGACGTCGGGATCGAAGGCGTAGGTCTCGAGCCCGCTCGCACCCGGCGCCTCGTCGAGGAGCACGCCGCCCGCTCCGAACCAGAAGCTGCGCGCCTCGGCGGCCGGGGGCGGCCACGACGGGAAGCCCATCTCGAAGCGCTCGCGCTGCGCCATCGGCACCTCGGGGTAGATCGGGCTCGCGCCGGACTCGAAGAGGACGCGCACCGGGTTCTCGGCCTCGTAGGCGGCCGCTGCGCCCGCGGCGTCGTCGCCGAACTGCGCGAAGCGGTCGCCCTCGAGGACGACTCCCGGCACGCCGAAGATGTCCGCCACGACGGGTGCGATGCCCGCCCGCACGACCGGGTTCAGCACCGGCACCGTGCGGTCCACGTAGAGGGAGAGGAACTCGAACCAGCGGTTCATGAGCAGCGGGCTGAACGGGTCCTGGTGGTGGCCGTTGTACATCGTGAACCGGGCCTGGCCGGGAGGCACCGAGTCGAAGTCGTCGAGCATGAGACCGAAGCGTGGGCCGGTCTGCTCGTCGTGCCAGGAGCTCGCGAGGAAGACCGGCACGTCGATCTTGCGGACCAGCAGCGAGAGGTTGCGTTCGTCGGCGCCGATCGGGCGCGTCACCAGCGAGCGGGCGAACTTCTCGAACGAGACGTTCTGGCTGCGGATCTGCAGGTTGTCGGCGCAGGTCGTGTCGCCCTCGAGGATGCGCTTCTTCGCCCATCCCGCGCCGCCGCTCGATTCCTCGTCCCGGCTCGCGAGCCACTCGCGGGTGAAGCCCGCGTTGTAGATGCCGCCAGGCCACTGCTGCTCCCACGGGTCCTCGATCACCGAGAGCGGCGTGATCGCGGCGAGGCTCGGCGGGTTCGTCGCAGCCACGTAGAGCTGGGTGATCCCGGAGTAGGAGATCCCGATCATGCCGACGCGCCCGTTCTTCACCCACGGCTGGCGGGCGACGATCTCGATCACGTCGTAGCCGTCGGCGGCCTGCGCCGGGCTGAACGTGTCGAACACGCCGCCCGAGCAGCCGGTCCCGCGCATGTTGACGCCGACGTAGGCGAAGCCGAACGAGAGCGCGATGCGCCCGCCGGCGTCCGCGCCGCCGGGCTCGCCCGGCCGCGAGGGCGCGTAGCCCGAGTACTGGACGACGGTCGGGTAGGGGCCCGGGCCGTAGATCCGCGGGTCGGGCAGGCGCACGTTGACCGAGAGGAGCGTGCCGTCGCGGACGCGGAGGTAGCCGAAGCCGTCGTCGTCGGTGAAGTCGCCCACGACGCCGCCGAGGATGCCGTTCGGCACGGACTTCAGGTTCTGCCCCTCGTAGGCGGACGGATCCGGCACGTCGCCCACCGCGAGGACGTAGAAGGGATCGGTCGCCTGGACCTTGCCCTCGAACGGCTCGCCGGGGACGCCCTCGGCGACGACGCGGTAGAGGCCGGGAGGCACGGGGCGCGATCCCTCCGTCGGCGGCAAGCCCTGGGTCTGCGAGTCGTGCACCAGGTACGCGGCGGGCAGCGCCTGGATCACGAGTTGACCCTGGTCGTCGGTGTAGAGGGTGACGAGGCGCTCGAGCGTTCCGGCGCGCACGAGCGTGAGCGGGCTGCGCGGGGCCGCCCCCCGGACGGTCAGGTACTCGACGCTGGGGGTGACCTCGAAGGTCGCGGGTACGGATCCCGAGAGGTCGACGACCGAGTCCGGGCGGAAGTCCTCGGCCGTCGAGCCGCAGCCCGCGGAGAGCAGGGCGACAAGCACGGCGGCGGCCAGGGACGGGGATCTGAAGTGCATGGAATTCCTCCGGTTCCGGGGCCGCGGGCATGGTCGCACGCCGGGAGGCACCGGGTTCGAGCCCCGGACTGTCTCATCTGGATCGCACGTGTCAACGCACTTTCCCGCGGAAGAGGGTCGTGACTCCTCCCGGCCGCGGTGTCACCCTCGTGCGGGCGATTTCGCGGCCCCGTCCGCCGCGTCGTTCCCGGAGGAGCACCGATGGAAGACACCGCCGCTCGCGAAGCCTGGCGCGACGATCCCTGGCTCGGAGCGAATCCGTTCGACCCCGCATTCCGCGACGACCCCTACCCGGCGCTCGCCCGCCTGCGCACGGTCGACCCGGTGAACGAGACGCCGATCGGCATCTTTCGGCTCACGCGCTACGACGACGTCGTCCGCATGCTGAAGGAGGTGCCGTCGGGCGTGCGCATGGCCGACGGCACGATCTTCGGCGAGGTGCCGATCGACGGCGAGCGCTCGGAGTTCATCCTGCGCATGGACCCGCCCGCGCACACCCGCCTGCGCAAGCTCCTGAGCCACGCCTTCCGGCCGCGCGCGGTCGACCGACTGCGCGCACGCGTCGACACGCTCGTCGACGAGCTTCTCGACCGCGTCGAGGAGAAGGGCTCGCTCGAGGTGATCGCCGACCTGGCGCTGCCGGTTCCCTCGACGGTGATCTGCGAGATGATGGGCGTGCCGCTAGCCGACCGCGACCGCTTCACGCAGTGGACGACCGCGACGACCCACCTGCTCGCGGGCGCGCTCACCCCACCCGAGGTGCTCGAACGCGGCAAGACGGCGGTGATGGCGCTGCGCGAGTATTTCGAGGTGCTGATCGCCGAGCGTCGCCGCACCCTCGGCGACGACGTGCTCTCCGACATGATCCGCGCCGAGGAGGACGGGGACCGCCTGTCGCCTTCCGAGCTCATCTCGAACGCGATGGGGCTGCTCGTCGCGGGCTTCGAGACGACGATCGGGCTGATCGGCAACGGCGTGCGCGCGCTTCTCCGCCATCCCGACCAGCTCGCGCTGCTGCGCGCCGACCCGGGCCTGATCGACGGCGCGGTCGAGGAGTGCCTGCGCTATGAGGGGCCGATCGTGCTCACGATCCGCGTGACCCGCGAGGACACCCGCTTCGGCGACCGCACGATCCCCGCCGACCGACCGGTGATGTGCATGCTCGCCGCCGCGAACCGCGACCCCGCGCACTTCGCCGACCCCGACCGCTTCGACGTCACCCGCCGCGACGTCGACCACCTCGCCTTCGGGGGCGGCGCGCACTTCTGCATGGGCGCGCACCTCGCGCGCATGGAGGCGCGCGAGGCGATCGGCAAGCTCGTGCAGCGGTTCCCGCGCATGGAACTCGAGAGCGAGCGCGCGGAGTGGGGCGCGTCGCTGTTCCGGGTGCTCGGGCGGCTGCCGGTCGGGCTGCGGGGGTAGGGGCGGGGCGACGGGCGCCCTGTCTTCCATCCGTCAGTCCAGCAGGCACTCGATCGCCAGGTCGAGGTCCGGGAAGACTTGCGAGGGCACGCGGCCCGCGTCGCGGGTCGTTCCCTCGTCGAAGCCCACGCCCCCGGTGGTCGCCTCGCGGACGAAGACCGTGACCGTGCCCGCGACCGGGTCCACGACCCAGTACTCCGCGACCTGGTTGCGTTCGTAGACCCCCCGCTTCTCGCCGAGGTCGCGCTTGCGGGTCGAGGGGGAGAGGACCTCGACGACGAGGTCGGGCGCGAACCCGACCGAGCCGCCGACGCGCGGGGCCGGTCCGCGTCGGAGCGAGTCGCGCGAGAAGTACGAGACGTCGGGCTGCACGCAGTCGCCCGACGGCAGGTCGTAGCCGGCGCTCGACTCCTGTACGGTGCCGAGCCTCCGGGCATCGACGTGCACCACGAGTGCCGCCACGATGCGCGCCGTCACCGCCGAGTGCGGCCAGCCCGCGGGCGGCGTCATCGCGATGCGGCCCGAGAGCAGCTCGTAGCGGTGCCGGTCGGACGCGGGCAGCTCGCGGAGCCACGCGTGGAATTGCTCGCGGGTGAAGCGATCCTCGGACACGAACGCGGGTTCCACGACCATCGGCCTCCCCGGCTACCACGAGCCTTCATGCCCACGGAAGTCCCGTTCGCGGCGCGAGGGGGCCATGAGCGGGAGAACATGCCGCTCGCCCCGAAGGGCTCGCCTTGTCACGCCGAGCAAGTCCACGCGGCCCCCGGAAGTGCCGCGAGGTCGCCTCGGCGGGCCCGGGGAGCCTGCTCCGTGGGAGTTTCCCCACCCGCCATGGGGATTTTCCCGATGGGAACGGCGGCGGCGACGGGCCATGATGCGCCCAGACAGAAAACCGACGGACTCGCCGGCGCTCCAGAGTTCGTCGGCGAGGTCGGCCCTGCCATGACGAATCCCGCACGCCCATCCGGTTCGAAGCGCCCGCGGCCCTCTCGTTGGTTCGCGCGCGCCCTGGTGCTCGTCTTTGCCGCGTGGTCGGTGCTCGCGACGGACCCGGCCCATGCCGCGTCGCGCCGCGCGATCGGCGGCGTGTCCGAGTTCGTCGGCGGCGAGGCCGCGCTCTCGCGGCTCGGCCGCGACCTCGATCACGTCGCCGCGGCGAACCAGGTCGACCCGCAGGTCCTGCGCCGCATGCTGCGGTCGGATCCGAGCCTGCAGGTGCACCGCAGCGGACGCCTCTTCTGGGTCGAGCCCCCGCTCCCCGCGACGGACGACGACGCTGCGCTCTCGCGCGCGACGAGCGGCCCGACGCAGG
>JAGWVP010000740.1 GCA_018970825.1 bacterium
AAGTCCTTCTCGGCGGAGGGACTGACGGAGTCGCAGGTCCGGACGGCCGAGGCGCTCCTGCAGGTGCGTCTCCACCGCGTCCTGTGGAAGCACGACCCGGAGGTCTTCGGCCGGCTCGTCCGCGACGTCGACGCATCGAAGCGTGCCCACGAGAGTCCGCAGGCGCTCCTGCTCGTCGCGCGCTCCCGCGTCATGCCGCTCGTGCGCAGGCACGTCGCGCATGCCGAGACGGGCACGCTGCTCGAGTACGTCGGCAACCTTCTCATCGAGATCCGGAAGGTCGCGCCGCAGGGCGGGGAGGCCTGCTACGCGCTGCTCGCGGCCGACGACGACGCGGCCCTGAAACTCGCCGACGTCGACCTGGGAACGCTCGACGAGTTCGCGCTCGACCGGCTCGCGACCGCGGTGAAGCAGTCCCTCGCCTCCCCGGTCCCGGTCCCGCCGCAGGAGGACATCCGGGGCGACATGAACCGCACCCTCTCGTCGGTGCGGCTGCGCTACGGGCCGGACGCGACCATCCTCGACCGGATGGACGAGCCGGGCGTGGACAAGAAGCGGGTCTGCGAGGTGGCGGTCGCGGTGTACGGCGGGGCGCTCGCCCGCGTGCGCAATTCGGCGGACGCGGTCGCCGTCCTGCGCTGGCTCCTCGATCCGCCGCCCGGCGGGATGGAAGCGACGACGAAGCCGGGCAACGTCGATCCCGCCGCGAGCCCCGCACCCTCGGCGACGGTCGGCCCCGGGTCCTGAGAGCACGCGGGTCCGCGACCCCGCTCACCAGAGGCGGTCGACCCAGCGATCCGTGCCGACCACGGTCGGCCGCCACGGCGAGGCGAAGGCCACGCGCGCGAGCCCGCTTTCCTCGATGCGTCGCGCGTACTCGCGCAGCCGCGCCCAGTCGTCGGCCGCCGGCCGGTCGCAGAACAGCAGTTGGAGGTCGAGCCGATCGGTGTCCTCCACCTTCGGGATGTTCATCGGGGCCTGCCCCTGCGGGATCGGCGACCAGGTCGAGCAGCTCGCGATCGGCGAGCCTGCGAGCGTGCGCGGCAGCAGGTCGCCCTGCAGGAGATCGTCGAGCCGCGCCTGCTCGACCCCCGGGGCGCGCAGCAACGCCACGGTGGCGAGGCCCTCGAAGCCGTGGTCGAGCGCGAGCGGAAGCGGCACCGGGTCGTCGTCGCGGTAGTGCACCCAGTCGACCGTGTAGAGCAGCGTGTGCACGTGGGTGCGCTCCGCGAAGCCGCGGCCGTTGCGGTAGAGCCAGTGCGCCTGCTCGTTGCCCCAGGCCTGGTACTCCTCGTGGTGGCCCGCGTGGATCCAGTAGATCGCGACGTAGGAGCCGGCCGAGACCCGGGGCTGCGCGATCGGGCTCTCGGCCGGGAAGCGCAACGCCTTCTCCTCGCGGGTCGCGACCCGGCGCCCGCCCGAGAAGAGCCACGGCGCGACCAGGCACCCGGCGTAGAAGTGGTCGCGCTCGTACCAGCGGTTGTAGGCGACCTGATGGCCCTCATGGGGCTCGACCAGGGTGATGAGTGCGCCTCCGAGCTTGATCGGGCGCACCCGGGTGTCACCGCTGCCGACTTCCTGGATCGTCATGAGTCCTCTTCCGCTCGG
>JAGWVP010000741.1 GCA_018970825.1 bacterium
CGTGCCCCCCCCGGGGCGCCGGCGTCGGTTCGGCCTACTCCGTCCGGACGACCGAACCCGACGGCAGGAGCGCCACCAGGCGGTCGAAGGCGTGCCTGGCGTAGGCCTCGTCCTTCGACTCGATCGTGAGCTTCACGAGGTACTCCGCGTCGCCGATCTTGGGATAACTGCCGAGCATCAGGTCGGGGAACTCGCGAACGACCTGGTTCAGCGATTCGGCGATCGTGCTCTCGCCCTGCGAGGTGTAGATCACGTGGAGGTGCCAGGGCGCGTCGCGGAAGCGAGCGCGGAGGCCCTCGAACTTCTTGTGCAGGATCTCCGGGATCCCCGGCAGGATGTAGACGTTGCCGAAGAGCACGGTCGGGAAGCCCAGGTTCGAGTCCGGGACGAGTTCGGCTCCCTCGGGCACCTCGGCCATCTTCAGGTGGGCCGCGTTCAGCCGGTCGCCGAGGTAGCGCCGCAGTCCCGCCTCGAGTTCGGGATGGCGGACGACCGGGCGGTCGAAGCCCCGGGCGATGCCCTCGATCGTGACGTCGTCGTGGGTCGGCCCGACCCCGCCCGAGGTGAAGACGACGTCGAAAGCCCCGGAGAACTCGCGCACGGTGTCGCCGATCACGTCGAGCTCGTCCGGGATGGTCGTGATCCGGCGCAGCTCGACGCCGAGCGCGCGCAGCTCCGACGCCATGAACGGCGAGTTTGTGTCGGTCACCTTGCCCGAGAGGATCTCGTTGCCGATGACGACGATGCCGGCCGTCCGGGCCATGCTCAGACCGAGATCGCGTCCTTGCGGAACTCGCTCGTGCCGATCTTGATGTTCACGACCGCGGGCTTGCCCGCCGAGAGGGCGCGCTGGAGCGCCGGGCGGATCTCGCCGGGCTTCTCCACCCACTCGCCGTGGCAGCCCATCGCCTCGACCGCCTTGTCGTAGCGGGTGTAATCGAGGCCGCAGGCGATCGCGCGGTCGGGGCCGTAGATCTGCACCTGGCCGCGGCGGATCTGCTGCCAGGCGGCGTCGTTCCCGATCACGCCGACGACGTCGATCTTCTGGCGGGCCATCGCCTCGAACTCGAAGCCGTTCAGCCCGAAGGAGCCGTCGCCGTAGACGATGATGACCTTGCTCTTGGGGAACGCGAGCTTGGCCGCCATCGCGTACCCGGGGCCGGCACCGAGCGTGCCGAGCGGGCCCGCGTCGAGCCAGTGACCGGGCTTCCGGATGCGGAGCACGTTCGCCGCCGTGCCCACGAAGTCGCCGCCGTCGCCGATCACGATCGTGTCCTCGTCGAGCACCGCGTCGATCTCGGCGCAGGCGCGAACCGGGTTGATCGGCTCCGAGTTCGACTCCATCTCGGACTTGTGGACGTCGCGCTTCTCGACGTCGATCCGCCGGATGTCGTCGGTCCAGGCCTTGTGGAGATCCTTCTGGAAGCCCGACTTCTTCGCGACCGCCGTCATCTGCTCCATGACGAGCCCGGTGTCGCCGATGATCCCGACCTCGATCGCGCGGTTGCGGCCGATCTCGCCGCCGTTCAGATCGACCTGGATGATCTTCGCATCCGGGCTGATGTGGGTCGCGCGGCCGTAGCCGATGCGGAAGTCGAGCGGTGTCC
>JAGWVP010000070.1 GCA_018970825.1 bacterium
CCCCATGCACCGATCCCACCCGACCCGAGGCCTCGTCGCGCTCGCGGCGATCGTTCTCGCCGCCTGCGGCGACACCTCGACGCAGGTCGCGTCGGTGAGCGGCGACGCGATCCCGTTCAACATCGGCAACACGAAGCGCCTCGCCGGCGCGACCGTCTGGGTGCTCGAGCATCCCGAGAAGCGGATGGTGACGGGCGAGGACGGCCACTTCGCCTTCGACGGACTGCCGGTCGGCTCGAACGCGACGCTCGTGCTCGAAAAGTCGGGCTACCACCCGATCCAGACGGGCACGCACCGCGTGACGCCCGAGGGGCTCGAGCGCGTGACGTTCCAGGTCGTGAGCGACGAGGTCTTCGCCGCCTTCGCGGGCGTGGTCGGCGTCGTGCCCGACCCGAACGACTGCCAAGTCGCGACGACGGTCACGCGCGTCGGACGCTCGCTCTACGATCCCGGCGCGCACGGCGAGGCCGGCGCCACGGTGACGATCGACCCGCCGCTGCCCGCGGCCAACGGCCCGATCTACTTCGACTCGAACGTCGTGCCGAACCGCGCGCGCACCGAGACCAGCGACGACGGCGGTGTCGTCTTCGTGCAGGTTCCCCCCGGCGTCTACGAGCTGCGGGCGTACAAGCCCGGCGTCGAGTTCCTCCCGGTCACGATCACGTGTCGCGCGGGACTGCTCGTGAACTCGTCGCCGCCGTGGGGGCTGCAGGCGCTCGACTGACGCGACCGGCGGGCGGGCGGCGCGACGAGTCCCCCCCTCAGGGATCGACGTCCCCCGCCTTCGGATCCGGGAACTGCCCGAGCTCGGCCATCAGCGAGCCGAGCCCGAGCTCGACCTCGCGGGTCTGGCCGCCCATGTCGAGGAAGCGCTGCATCCGGTCGCGCGCATCCGCGCTCGCGACCGTCGCGTTGAACAGGTCCTGCTCCTCGAGCAGGCCCGGGACGGGGTCGGGGCCGGCCGCGTCGACCGCGAGCTTCGCGAGCCGCACCGCCTCCGGCGACATCGACGCGATGCGCTCGGCCAGCGCCGTGACGAACGGCAGCAGGTCGTCGTCGGCGAGCGCGCGGTTCACCCATCCGATGGCAGCCGCCTCGTCGGCGTCGAGGTCGCCGCAGCCGAGCACGATCTCGAGCGCGCGGCCGCGGCCGACGAGCCGCGCCAGCCGCTGCGTGCCGGAGCCACCCGGGATGATGCCGAGGGCGACCTCGGGCTGGGCGAGCCGCGTCCGCGTGCGGCCCGCGAAGCGCATGTCGAGCGACATGAGCAGCTCCGAGCCACCGCCGCGGGCGATGCCGTCGATCATGCCGATCGTCGCCTTGGGGAGCTTCCGCAGTCGCTCCATCAGCGCGACGAAGGGACCGGGCTCGGTCGGGCGCGGCGGCTTTTCCGCCGGCAGCTGGAGGATCCAGGCGACGTCGGCGTGCGCGACGAAGAAGTCGCGGTCGGCGCTCCGGAAGACGACCACGCCGATGCCGTCGTCGGCCTCGAGCAGCGGCACGAGGCGCGCCAGGTCGAGGAACATCGCGAGGTCGAACAGGTTGACCGGCGGGTGGTCGATCGTCACCCACGCGACGCGGTTCACCACCTGCACCCGCAGCGTCTCGAATCCCTCGTAGCCCTTCATGTCCGGTTCCTCCCGACCCCGAACCTACGGTCCGGCGGCCGACCCGGTCAAAGCGGCCGCGGCCCGGGGAGGGCCCTCGCGCTTGGCATCCCGCACCGCTCGAACGTATGATCCGCGGCGTCATGCAGGACGTCATCCGCCGCTCCTTCGCGTCGTCGATCGCCGCGAAGGAGACCTTCGCGGCCGAGCACGGCGAGACCCTCGAGAAGGTCGCCCGGCTGGTCGCCGACGCGCTCTCGAACGGCCACAAGGTCCTGCTCTTCGGCAACGGCGGCAGCGCTGCCGACGCGCAGCACGTCGCGGCCGAGTTCGTGAACCGCTTCCTGGTCGAGCGGCGGCCGCTCCCGGCGATCGCGCTCACGACCGACACCTCGGCGCTCACCTCGATCGCGAACGACTACGGCTACGACCAGGTCTTCTCGAAGCAGGTCGAGGCGCTCGGCTCCGCGGGCGACGTCGCGATCGCGATCTCGACGAGCGGACGCTCCCCGAGCGTCCTGCGTGCGATCGACGCCTGCGGCAAGGTCGGCCTCTTCGTCGTCGGGCTCACCGGCGGCGACGGCGGCGACATGCGCGAGCAGGTCGACTTCCTCCTGAACGTCTCGGCGACCCGGGACACCGCACGCGTGCAGGAGACCCACATCGCCGCGATGCACGTGCTCTGCGACCTGGTCGACCGCCTGCTCTTTCCCGCCGCCTACGAGAAGGGCGGGCGCGCGTGAGCCGCCGCCCCGGCGGGCTCGGGCGCGACGACTCGCCTGCGGCGCTCATGGCGGCGACGGTGGGACCGCGACCGCGGCGCCGTGGTTCGAAGGGCGGCGCAGCGTCGCGGTCGATGCCGCCCGCGCGCGGTGCGAGGAAGCCGCGCGTCAGCGCGCGCGAGCTCGGGTCGACCGACGGCGCGGTCGACTCCACGGCAGCCGCAAGTTTCCCCGCCCTTCCCGCACCACCGCGGCCTCGGCTCGACGCAAGGCGCGCGCGGACCTACCCGCTCGAGAAGCGCGCGAGCAAGGTCGCCGCCTCCGCCGTCGGCCGTGCCCTCGAGCCGGGCCTCTCCTTCGCCGAGTGGCTCGCGCGCCTGCCCGACATCCTCGCTGCCGCCGACCTGCGGCTCGCCGCCGACACGATCGCGCGTGCCCGCCTCGCCGGGCGTGGCGTCGCGATCGGCATGGGCGCACACGCGATCAAGGTCGGGCTCTCGCCAATGATCGTCGACCTGATGGAGCGCGGCGTGCTGACGTCGGTCGCGCTGAACGGCGCCGGCATCATCCACGACTTCGAGCTCGCGCTCGCGGGCCGCACCTCGGAGGACGTCGGCCCCGGGCTCGACCGCGGCCGCTTCGGCATGGCGCGCGAGACCGGCGCGATCCTGAACGGCGTCATCCGCGAGGCGGCCCGCCGCGGCGAGGGGCTCGGCGAGGCGCTCGGCCGACACCTCGAGGAGAAGAAGTTCCCGAATCGCCGCCTCAGCATCGTCGCCGCCGGACACCGACTGGGTCTCCCGGTCACGGTGCACGTCGCGATCGGCACCGACATCATCCACATGCACCCGTCGGCCGACGGTGCCGCGATCGGGGCGACGAGCCTGCGCGACTTCCACCGGCTCGCCGAGGTCGTGGCCGGGCTCTCGGGCGGCGTCTACGTGAACCTGGGCTCGGCGGTCGTGCTGCCCGAGGTGTTCGTGAAGGCGCTGAACCTGGCGCGCAATCTCGGCCACCCGGTGCGCCCGCTCTTCACCCTCGACCTCGACTTCCTGCGCCACTACCGTCCGGGCGTGAACGTGGTCTCGCGACCGACCGCAGCCGGGGGACGCGGCGTCCACGTGACCGGCCATCACGAGCTCCTGTTCCCGGTACTCGCCGGGGCCGTCCTCGAGCGCATCGCGGCACTCGCCGCGGAACCCGGTGCGGGTCGCGCGACTCGCCCGAAGCGCACGACGGTCCGGCGCGGTTCCGCCGCGGCCGCGCCGCGCGCGAAGCGCAGCGGACCGAGGCCGCGAAAGCGATGAGCGAGGACGCCGGGCGCTTCTCGCCGACGCTCGATCCGCCGTGGAACGAGCCTCCGCGCCCCCGCGGCGGCCTGTTCGGTCGCAGGACCTTCGGCGCTCGCCCGATCAGGGAGCGCTCCCGCAACTGGTACCTCGGCTGGTTCCTCGCGACGTTCGTCACGACGACGATGGCGGGGGCCGTCCACTCGGGCGTCGACCCGTTCACGCGGCCCTGGGCGATGGGTGTCGGGCTCAGCTTCTCGGTCCCGCTGCTCGCGATCCTGCTCGCGCACGAGTTCGGCCACTACTTCGCGGCGAAGTTCCACGACGTTCGGGCGACGCTGCCGCTCTTCATCCCCGCCCCGCCGCTGCTCGTCGGCACCTTCGGCGCCTTCATCCGGCTGCACGGGATGCCGCGCACCCGTCGCGCGCTGTTCGACGTCGGCGCGGCCGGCCCCTGGGCCGGGCTGCTGGTAGCCCTCCCCGTCGTGGCGATCGGCCTCCGCCTCTCGCGCGTGATGCCGCTCGACGCGACGGCGGGACGCGGCGGCCTCGAGCTCGGCACGTCGATCCTCTTCGACTGGCTGTCGCGCCGGATCCTCGGCGTCGACCCGAACCAGGCGACGATCCTGCTACACCCGACCGCGCTCGCGGGGTGGTTCGGCCTTTTCGTGACTTTCCTGAACCTCCTCCCGGTCGGCCAGCTCGACGGCGGCCACGTCGTCTACGCCCTCTTCGGACGACGGCACCAGCGCATCGCTCGCGTGTTCTTTGCGGTGATCTTCGCGATGGGATTCCTCGGCTGGCAGGGCTGGTGGCTCTGGTGCTTCCTGCTGCTGTTCGTCGTGCGGCTCGATCACCCCGACACGATGGATGCCGACACGCCGCTCGACCCGGTGCGACGCCTGCTCGCATGGCTCACGATCGCGGCCTTCGTCCTCACCTTCATGCCGGTGCCGCTCACCGCTCCGCAGGAGGACGAGGCCGTCCTCGAGATCCCGTCCGGAGAGCCGGCGAGGCCGCCCGCGGATCGCGCCCCGCTGCCCCGCGTGCCGGCACCGCACGGGCAGCCCGAGCCCGGCGGACCGGCGCTGCAGCCGGCCCGCCACTTTTCCCCGCCGCCCCGCGCGGACGTCCGACGGAGGATCGCATGAGCGAACGCCTGAGCTGGGACCAGTACTTCCTCATGATCACGCGCCAGGTCGCGGAGCGCTCGACCTGCACCCGCGCGAAGGTCGGTGCGGTGATCGTCCGCGACCGCAGCATCCTCGCGACCGGCTACAACGGCTCGCCGGCGGGCATGCCGCACTGCCTCGACGTCGGCTGCCTCGTCTACAAGTCGGAGAATCCCAACGGCGAGGTGGTCGAGAACTGCTTCCGCACGATCCACGCCGAGATCAACGCGATCGCGCAGGCCGCGCGCAACGGCTCGGCGATCCGCGACGCGACCGCCTACATCACGCACTCGCCCTGCATCCACTGCCTTAAGACGCTCGTGAACACGGGCATCCGCACGATCTACTTCGAGAAGCCCTACAAGCTCGACACGCTCGAGGAGATCGTGCAGCACGCCGACGTGATCCTGCGCCAGGTCGAGATGCCCTGAGGTCCGGCGGGACGCGCGGCGTGAGCCGACCGCGTGTCGTGCCCGGTCGCCCGTCCGAAGCGGCGCGGCTGCGTACGAAGCCCGCCGCCCCCCCCCCGCGACCCGACCCGCTCGGCGACCGACTCGGATCAGTCCGACGACTCCTTCGCCGCCTGCAGGATCCTGCGGGCGGCGAGGATCGACTGGCCCCGGGCGTCGAGAACCGACCGCCCGAGAGCCCGGGCGAAGCCCCTCGCCTCCTCGTACTTGGGACCGATCTGGTCGAGTTCCCAGAGGCTCGCGCCGCGCCGCTCGTACATTCCCGGGAGGCGCGAGCCCGTCGCCCTCTCGACATCCCAGCCCTCGGGCACGAGTGCCGCGATCGCCTCGTTCAGTTCCTCGACCTCGTCCTCGACCACCGGGCCACGATCCAGCGACGTCCACCAGTCCGCGTCGGCGAACAGGACGAACCTGGCTCCCTTGGACGGGTGGACAGGGAAGAACTCCACGATCAGGTACCTCGCCGGCCACGCGCGGTGCGAGTGCGGGCGGCGGCTCGACCGGTGCGCGGCGCACCGGTGCTCGTGTCCTCTCGGTCGGACTCGGCAGCCTTCACGGCCTTCGCCTTGCCGCGAGCCGCCAGAGACGGCTTCCGGGTCTCCGCGACGCCCGGAGCGGGCGTGTCCGAGCGACGGGCGGGCGACGCCGATGCCGCCGGCGCGATTCCGAGCAGCAGCTCCCGCAGCGCGTCGGAGGTCGGCGTCCCCCCGCGTTCGGCGAGTTCCCTCGGCGTGCCGGTCGCGACGACTTCGCCGCCGCGGTCCCCGCCCTCGGGGCCGAGGTCGATCACGTGGTCGGCCGCCGCGATGAAGTCGAGGTGGTGCTCGACCACGAGCACCGTGTGCCCGCGCTCGACGAGTCCGTGCAGCACGTCGATCAGCCGGGCGACGTCGGACAGGTGGAGCCCGGTCGTCGGCTCGTCGAACAGCAGGAAGCGGCGCTTTCCGGGGCCAGTCTCCTCGTCGCCGCCTTCGTCCTCGTCGACGAAGCTCGCGAGCTTCAACCGCTGCGCCTCGCCGCCCGAGAGCGTGGAGGTCGGCTGGCCGAGCGTCAGGTAGCCGAGCCCGACCGAGCGCAGCGCGACCAGCCGCGACCGGATCCGCGGGACGTCGGCGAAGAACTCGAACGCCTCGTCGATCGTGAGCGCAAGGATCTCGTTCACGTTGCGACCGCGGTAGCGGATTTCCAGCACGTGAGGCTTGAAGCGGGCCCCGCCGCAGGCGTCGCAGGTCACGGTCAGGTCGGCCATGAAGTGCATCTCGATCGTGACCGTGCCCATGCCGCTGCAGGTCTCGCAGCGGCCGCCGTCGGAGTTGAACGAGAACGCACCCGGGGCGATGCCGTCGGCCTTCGCGGAGTTCGTCGACGCGAGCAGACGACGGATCTCGTCGTAGGCCTTCAGGTAGGTGACCGCGTTCGAGCGCGCCGAGCGGCCGACCGGCGCCTGCGTCATGAGGACGACCTCGTCGAAGGCCTCGAGCCCGGACACCGAGTCGCACGCACCCGCCTCGACACCTTGCCCCTGCGCACGCAGGTGGTTCATCCAGAGCACCTGCTCGACCAGCGTCGACTTGCCCGAGCCCGAGACGCCGGTCACGCAGGTGAGGCGGCCGTGCGGGATCTCGACCGTCACGTCCTTCAGGTTGTTCTCGCGCGCGCCGACGATGCGGACGGCACCCGGCCCCTTCGCGGCGGCCGCGCGACCGCGCATCGCTCCCCGCCCGGCCCCGCGCTCGACGCGGACGGGCCGCTCCGCGGCGATGGAGGCACCACCGGCCGCCCGCGCCACGCTGCGCTCGCGCAGCAGGCGTGCGGTCTCCGACAGGTCGGCCGGCATCGCGTCCGGCGGGCCCTGGTGGATCACGCGCCCGCCGCGCGCTCCGCCGCCGGGGCCGAGGTCGATCACGTGGTCGGCGCCCTCGATGACGACCGGGTCGTGCTCGACGACGACCACGGTGTTCCCGACCTCGGTGAGCCGGTGGAGCACGTCGAGCAGACGGCGCGAGTCGCGCGCATGCAGTCCGACGGTCGGCTCGTCGAGGCAGTAGAGCGTGTCGGTGAGCGCCCCGCCGAGCGCGCTCGCGAGGTGGATGCGCTGCGCCTCGCCACCCGACAGCGTGCGCGCCTGGCGCGCGAGCGTCAGGTAGTCGAGCCCGACCGCGACGAGATAGGAGAGCCGGCTCCGCACCTCGGACAGGAGCCGTGCCGCGCGGGCCTGCCGGTGCGGGTCGAGAGGCAGCGACTCGGCCCAGCGCGCGACCTCCGAGATCGGGAGCGCGAGCAGCTCCCCCAGGTGCAGTCCACCGACGCGGGTCGCGAGCGCCTCGGGGCGCAGGCGGTGCCCTCCGCAGGCGTCGCACGGCGTGTAGCCGCGGTAGCGCGCGAGCAGGATCCGGACGTGGGTCTTGTAGCGCTTGCCCTCGAGCCAGCGGAAGAAGCCGTGCACGCCGGGGAAGCGGTGCTCGCCGCGGCGACGCTTCTCGCCGTCCTTCGGCTCTCCGTCGAGCGCGAAGCGTCGGCTCGCGGCGTCGAGCTTCGACCACGGCACGTCGGTGCGGACGCCGTGGCGCTTCGCGACGCGCAGCATCCACTCCTGCATCTCCAGGTTGGACGGCGTCTGCCACGGCGCGATCGCCCCGCCCTCGAGGGTCTTGCGCGGGTCGGGGATGACCTTGTCGAGGTCGACTCCGGTCACGCGGCCGAAGCCCTCGCAGCCGGGGCAAGCGCCGAGCGGACTGTTGAACGAGAAGAGGTTCGGCGCGGGCTCGGGCTGCTCGCGGCCGCAGTCGCGGCAGGTGAATCGACGGTCGAGGTCGATCGCGCGCGCGGCCGCAATCCCGGTGGCGGACGCGCTCGTCGTACCACTCGCGGCCTCGCCGACCGGCGGCTCGACGACGAGTCGCACGCGGCCTTCGCCCATGCCGAACGCCGCATCGAGCGCCTCGCGGCTCCGGGCTCGGGCCGTCCGTCCCGCAATGAGACGGTCGAGGACGAGTCGCAGCCGACCGCCTTCGGCGAGGCTCTCGACGTCGACCGGGTCGGCCTCGTCGATGCGGACGATGCCGGCCGGCCCGAGTGCGCGCCGGTGGCCCTGTCCGACCAAGGCCGCGACGACCTCGGGCCACGGCAGGCCGTGCGGGTCGATCGCCGCCGTCACGAGGATCGTGCTGCCGGCCGGTAGCGCCGCGACCTCGCCGAGCCCGCTCTCGGGGTCGTCGCGCAGCATGCGGCCGCCGCAGGCGACGCAGGACGTCTCGCCGACGTGCGTCCAGAGCAGGCGGAGGTGGTCGTTGACCTCGGTGATCGTGCCGACCGTCGATCGTGCGTTGCGGATCGCGTTCTTCTGCGCGAGCGCGATCGCGGGTGGGACGTGGTTGATGAAGTCGACGTCGGGCCGCTCCATCCGCTCGAGGAAGAGGCGGGTGTACGTCGAGAGCGACTGCACGAAGCGACGCTGCCCCTCGGCGTAGAGCGTGTCGAAGACGAGGCTCGACTTGCCGGAGCCGGAGACGCCGGTGACGACGGTGAGCGCGCGCTGCGGCACCTCGCAGCTGATCTCGCGCAGGTTGTGCGTGCGCGCGCCCTCGATGCGGATCGGAGGCTTCAGGGTTTCTCCCGGGGACCCCTCGACGCTAGAGCCGGGAGCGGGAGGCCGCAACGGGCCGCCGGTTCCAGCGGGCGGTCACCGAGCCCTCGCCGCCCCTGCAGCTCGAACGCCGGTCGCCGATGGCGCCCCTAGCCTGCGAAGGGCAATCGACGAACGCGGACCCGGCCGTCCTCGAGTACGGCGACCGCGCCTGCCGCGAGCGGCGCCTCCAGCGTGGAGAGATTGGCGCAGAGTAGGCGGACCTGCTCCTCGGGCCGGCGCTGGCCGGCGCGTCGAAACAGGATCACGGACGGACGTGTCTCCTTGCGAAGGGCAAGCAGGGCCGCGAAGTCGGTGTCGGCAGACACGAGGACCCGACTCTCTCGAGCAGCCAAGGCGAACACCTCTTCGTCGGACGAGCTGCTCATCCCGCGGTCGCGAACGTGAACGGCGTCGTGACCGGCCCCCTCGAGGCAAGCAGCGAAGGCTGGAGAGAGGGCGTTGTCGACGAGGATCCTCACCCGGCCTTGACGAGCGGCAGTTCTCGCTCTCGAACGGCCAGCGCGGCAAAGTGCAGCGCTTCACGAATGTCCTCGGCCTCGAGATCCGGGTATGCAGCGAGAATCTCGGGCTCGGCCATTCCGTCGGCAACCATGTCCACGACCGTGGCTACCGGAATGCGGAGTCCGCGGATGCACGGGACCCCGTCCATCCGGGCCGGATCGATGGTGATTCGCGGAAGCGACATGGCTCTCCGCATACCATGAGTTGCGGGGCCGGGTGAAGCGCGACATCGCTCCCTTTCGCGCGCACCATGTTCGATGAAACTACGACGGGGCAATAGCCCCGGGGACGGTTCTGCCCTCCGGTCCAATCCGCCCCGGGCCGTGGCGTCGAGGCTACGCCGGGGGAAACCGCTTCCACCACGCCACCATCGAGGGAAGGGCTCCGGGCGCGCCCGGAGCCCCGATGCTACGGACGCCGTCGATGTCGGAGGAACTGCGCTCGATCGGACTCCGGATGGGCGGCGTCGCGCACGGCTTCGCGCCGCCTGGAGCCGAGGTCGCACGGGGCTTCCACCTCGTGCGGGCGAAGCAGGTCCACGGCACGGCGCTCGCGTGGGTCGACGAGCGCACCGGGTCTCCCGCCGGCGAGCTCGACGCGCTCGCGACCGACCGGCCCGGCGTCGCGGTCGCGATCGCGACCGCCGACTGCATCCCGATGCTGGTCGCGGCACCCGGCGGCCGCGCCGTCGCCGCCGTTCACGCAGGCTGGCGCGGGCTGCTCGCGGGC
>JAGWVP010000071.1 GCA_018970825.1 bacterium
GAAGGCGGTCGGCAAGTGCCACGCCAGTTCCGGATGCAGGGATCTGCGTACCGCGGCCCGTGCCGCCTGCCGCGCCGAGCGGACTTCCGAGGCGTGTACGTCTGCCCGCGACGCAGCTCGAGCCTGCTTCCGGTCCTGCAAGGCGAAGTATGCCGAGGCGGCCGCAGGTTGCTTCGACACGACGAAGTCGTGCGTGGACGCCTGCCCCGAGAAAGTGATCGAGTGACGAGCCCCGGAGGTCGCCCGCTGCGGCAGTTGCGGTGCCCGGCGGCTTGAACCGCGGACTCCCCCTCGACTCGCATCCCCGGCACGGGATGCACTGCTCGGCGCTCGCATCGGAGCCGATCGTGCCGATGGTCTCGTCGGCGAGCCCGACGAATGCGCCCTCGGAGGCGGGCTCCGGGCGGAACGGGATCGAGGCTCGAGGCCGGGATCAGCGGGGCTCGGAAAGGTGATTGACGGGCCGCAAGGGGCCTCGGGATGTTGCCGACGACAAGGAGGTTCGAAGATGTTCGAGGCGCTTCGGGTCGCTTTGCTCGCGTCCTTTCTGGGGGCCCTCGCTTGCGCGAGCGCCAGCGCCGATGGTGCGGGGGGCGGATCCGGGCCTCCCTACCCGGGCGGGACGACGGACGTGATCATCGAGCACGGGGGGCCTCGCCGCGCGCGCGTCTACGTTCCGGCCGACCTGGGAGCCGCCACGCCGCGTGCCGTGATCGTCGTGCTGCACGGTGGCGGTGGCGAAGGGCTCGACGTGAGCGATCCGGGCGGTCACCCGCTCGCGGTGTTCAGGGAGGTCGCGGACCGAGAGCGCCTCGTCGTGGTCTACCCGGAAGGTTCCGAGGCGCGGGATGGTCGGCTGGGCTGGACGGACTGCCGTGCCGACAACCTGCAGGCCTCCGGCGAGGACGACGTCGGCTTCCTGCGCGCCGTAGTGGCCAGGATGCGGGCGGACTATGGCCTGGCCGCGGAGCGTGTCTTCATGGCGGGCACGTCGAACGGCGGCCAGATGACGATGGCGTTCGCCGCGCAGGCTGGCGACGAGATCGAGGCGATCGCCGTCGGCAACGCGAACTTGCCCGAGAACCCGCTGCCGGGCGAATGCACCAACGGCCCCCCACGGGCCATTCCGGCTCTCTTCGTTCACGGGTCCGCGGACCCGGCGATGCCTTTCGAGGGCGGATGCGTCGCGAACGTCGGCGGAGGCTGTGCCCGTGGCCGCGTCGTCGGGGCGACGGCGACGAGGGACGCCTACCTCGCCCTGAACGGACTTTCGTCCACCCCGACTCGTACGGAGACCGTCGAGGTCGACCTGACCGATCCGGGTCCGGCGGAGCATTTCGTCCACGACGGCGCCTTTCCCGTCGAGTGGTGGCGGCTGGGCGGTGCGGGTCACCCTCCGCCGAGTAGGCTCGTCTTCGTGCCATTCTCCCCCCTGATCGGCTCGCAAAACCGCGACGTGGAGTTCGCGGAGATCGCGTGGGACTTCTTCGAGACCCGGCTGCCGGTGATCGACTGTCCGGCGACGCCCTCGCTCCCGACGTCCTGCCTCCAGGTGTCGGATCCGCTGAAGGCACTCTTCCAGCTGAAGGCCGATCCGCTCGATCCGGCTCGCGCCCAGGTCCTCTTCAAGTGGACGAAGGGGGAAATCGTGACGATGACCGACCTCGGTGATCCCACCGTTTCCACCGGGTACCAGGTGTGCGTTTACGACGGGAGCCCGAAACTCCTCGCCTCGATGAGCCTTCCCGCCGGAGGCAGTTGCAAGAGTGGCAAGCCCTGCTGGAAGACGATTTCGGGCGGCTTTCAGTACCGCGACGACGAACTCACGCCCGACGGCCTGCAGCAGGCGCGTGTGAAGGAGGGCCTTGCCGAGGGGAAGTCGAGCCTTCAGTTCAAGGGCAAGGGCGAGTTGCTTCCCCTGGTGACCCTCCCGCTCGCGGTCCCGGTGACCGTGCAGGTGTCGAACTCGGAGGGGGCCTGCTGGACGGCGAGTTTCGGCGTCGACGATCCGAAGACACGCAACGACTCGGGGACCTTCAAGGGCAAAGGGCACTGATCTTCGCCATCGCGGCGGGTTTGGACGTCATGGCCGCGGCTCGACCATCGGTGCTCACGGTGTCGACCTTCCCGCTCGGGCGCAGAGAAAGTCGATGAAGGCGCGAATCTTGCCCGCAACATGCCGACGGCCAGCGTGCAGGATGTGGGCTTCCCAAGAGGGTAGGCGTGCCCCGGGCAGGACCTCGACCAGGTCGCCGGCCGCAAGGTCGGCATCGACGAGGTAGCAGGGCAGCACGGTGAGACCGGCTCCCGCCAGCGCGGCCTCGCGCAGAAGAGCCGCGTCGTTGGTCAGCAGGACGGCCTTGGGATGCACGACGCTAGAGCGACCGCGCCAGCGAAAAGGCCAGCGTGCTCTGGACCCGGACGTGGCGAGGACGAGGGCAGGCTGCCGAGCGACCTCCTCGAGATCGTCCGGTGCGCCGTGTCGAGCGAGATGGGACGGCGCCCCGCAGAGAACGTAGCGCCCCCGCGAGAACTGCCGTCCGGCAAGACTAGAGTCGGGGAGGGGGCCGAGACGGATGACTGCGTCCAATCCCTCCTCGACCAGGTCCACGTAGCGCTCGACGAGCAGCAGATCGATCGTCAATTGCGGATGCCGTGCAGCGAGCGCGGGCAGCAGCGGGGCCAGCTGGGCGCGGGCCCAGGCCGGCGGTGCGGAGACTCGCAGCATGCCCCGAACGGCGCCGCCGGTATCGATCGCAGCTGCCTCGGCTTCGGCGAGCGAAGACAGGGCCTCGCGGCATCGTTCATTGAATGCCCGGCCGGCGTCGGTGAGGGAGAAACGCCGGGTCGTTCGATCGATCAGGCGCACTCCGAGGCGAGCCTCGAGAGTGGCGATGCGGCGGCTGACCGCCGGTTGCGTGCGACCGAGTCGACGGGCCCCGCCTGAAAATCCACCCGCAGCGACGACTGCGACGAACAACTCGGCGTCCGAGAGTCGATCCCCCACGACCCGAGTATTCATGCGCTGGGCGCATGAGACAAGTTTGATGTGAGCGGCTGTCGCAGCGTCTTGGTTCGCGGCATTCTTCGGTTGAAAGGAGATCCGAATGTCCGTCGACGAAATCCTCCGCCGCCGATCCAGCATCCGTGCCTTTCGTGCCGACCCCGTGGATCCCGACCTTCTCGCCCGGGTCATCGAGGGCGCCCTGCAGAGTCCGTCCTGGTCCAACGTGCAGCCCTATCTCCTCGCGGTGGCCAGCGGCACCGAGTGCGAGGCGCTGCGCCGCGAGTTGATCGCAGCATCTTCCAGCCTCGTCCCCTCGCCGGAGTACCCGATGCTGTTCGAGTACCCGGCTCCCTTGAACGCCCGTCGTCGGGCCACCGGCTTCGGGCTCTATGGGGTACTCGGCATCCGGCGCGAGGACCATGCCGCTCGCGAGGAGCAATACCGCCGCAACTTCGCCTTCTTCGGTGCCCCGACCGTGGCCTTCTTGTTCGCGCACGAAGCGCTCGGAGCGTACGCCGTCCTCGACGCAGGTGTGTTTCTACAGTCGATCCTGCTCTGCGGGACCGCGGAGGGCCTTGGCATGTGCGCCCAGGCCTCGCTCGCGAGTTATCCCGACGTCGTGCGGGGGCGATTCGACGTACCGGACGGATATCGCTTGTTGTGCGGGATCTCGATCGGCCATCCCGCGGACGAGGCCGTGAACCGCTTTCGGCCCGTGCGCATGACGCCGGGGGAGTTGCTGCTCGCGCCGCGCGCCGACGAGACCCCGGACCGCCCGGGGCGGTGAGAGGGACGGTCTCCGCTCCGACTCCTCGGGTACATGCGCTGCCCGACCACCGGCATCCAGGCGGAACCGACTGGACCCGTTCAGACCAGGATGCGGACAGCGCCTGCCCCCACTCCTCAACGAGAGAATCGACTCGGCGGGTCTCTGTCGTCGCGAGCGGGGCCTCGCAGGTAGCCGAGGAGGGTTCGCACGATCCTGTCGGCGAGGTCCGCGGGCGGCGGTCGCTCGGATCCCGTGTCCGCCTCGACGAGGGCCTTGGTGATGACGAGGCAGTCCCGCGCGGCCCGGGAGCGATCGAGCGCGGGAAGTTCGGATTCGTGACGTTCCAGGAGGCGCGCCGTCGCATCCAGGAGCCGCTTCTCCGCCGCGAGCAGGGAGGCCGCGACGGGAAGGCGCATCTCCTCGCGGTCGATGGCCGCGGCAAGTCGCGGCGTGCCGTACTGCTGCTCGACGACCGTCTCCGCCACCGCCTCGAGGGCGGCTTCGAGGGGCAGTCCGTCGGTGTTCGCCACGACGGCTTCGAGAGTCTCGGCGAGCGCGACCTGGGTCCGCTCGATGAGCGCCGCCATCAGCGAGTCCTTGTTCGGGAAATACTGGTAGACCGACCCGACGCTGACGCCGGCCACCTCGGCCACGCGATTCGTATTGAAGCCCTCGAGGGAGTCCCTCGCCAGAACGCGAGCCGCGGCCTGAAGGATGATCTCCACGGTGTCCCGGGAGCGCGACTGGCGCGGCGTCTTGCGCGGTGAAATCGGCCCGTTCGGCATTCGGTGGCCCCCGTCGGAACGGTCGGTGAATGCGAGTAGCGAGGAGAAGCGGCCAATCGCAGACTAGGTGGACCGACGAGGTTCGGCAAACGTCGATCGTCCGAACCTCGCGACGCAGGAGAGAAGCAGATGGAGATCGATGCCCGATCCGCGCCGGGGGGATCCCCGGACTTCGAACATTTCTACCGCGACCACTTTCTCGCCGAGCATCGGCACCCCGTGGTGGTCCTGCTGCACGCGATCGGGTGCGTCGCGAGCCTCGCCTGGGTGGCCTGGTGTCTCCTCCGGCTGCGGTGGCCCTGGTTCCTGCTCGCTCTCGCCTACCCGGTGGTGCACGCCGTGCCGGGCCTGGTCGGGCACCGGCTCTTCGAGCGCAACGAGGCCGTGGGAGACCTGCGGGTCCTGCGGAAGGATTTTCCCCTTCCCTGGTTCATCGCGGCGAATCACCGCCTCACGTGGGACGCGCTTCGCGGGCGGCTCGTGCGCGACT
This sequence comes from bacterium, assembly GCA_018970825.1. GTDB lineage: Bacteria > Desulfobacterota > Binatia > UBA12015 > UBA12015 > REEB422. The sequence goes on from JAGWVP010000071.1 coordinate 5,052, forward strand.
GACGGATCACGGGCTCGGCCCGGTCTCGTGCGTCCGGGACGAGGATCCGCCGGCAGGTGACCGGCCGATGCAGTCGGGGCGCAGGCGGACGGCCGAGCGCGGGCGTCCCTTCGTGAGCGGGATCCTCCGGGCGCCTTGTACATGACCATGGCGTCATGTATTCGGGGCCGCGGTGGGGACGTCGACGCGAATCATCGAGGGAGCCGCGGTCCACGAGTCGGGTGCCGGCCCGGGGCTCGTGCTCCTTCACGCCAACGGTGGCGACCATCGCGACTTCGCCCCGGTCATCGACCGACTCGCGGGCTGGCACCGGGTGCATGCGATCGACTGGCCAGGCTGGGGCGAGAGCGAGCCCGCCGGGAGCCTGACGGCGACCGGTTACGCCGCTCTTCTCCCGCGAGTCCTCGACCGTCTCGGCAGCGGCCCCGTCGTCCTTCTCGGCAACTCGGTGGGCGGGTTCGCCGCGATCCTCGCCGCGGCCGCACGCCCGGACCTGGTCCGCGCGCTCGTGCTCGTCGACCCCGGCGGATTCACGCCGCGCTGGCCCGGGACGATTGCCGCCTGCCGCGCCATCGGTTCGCAACGGCTCGCACCTTCGATGATGCGCATCCTTCCGCGACTCTACCTGCGCCGCCCGGGCCCGGCCGTCGACGCGATTCGGTCTCGGTCGGTGGAGATGTCGAGCGACCCGCAACTCGTCCGCGTCTTCGCCTCGATCTGGCGTTCCTTCGCCGAGCCCGAGCACGACGCGCGCGAGGCCGCGCGGCGCGTGAAGGCGCCGACGCTGCTCGTCTGGGGGCGCCGGGATCCCGTGCTGCCGTGGTTCGTGGATGGTCGGCGGGCGTGCCGCGCGCTGCCCGGGGCCGAGGTCGTGACCCTGCCGTGCGGGCATCAGGCCTATGCCGAGATGCCCGAGGAGTTCCTCGCCGCCGTCGACCCGTTTCTCCGGTCGATCCGAAGGGAGGTCTCGTGAACGGCACCTACGTGCCCGCCCACACGGGCGAGTGGCTCGACAACCCGGACGGCGCCGGCCGATTCCGGATCCTGCGCCTCCACGAGAGCGGCGGTGCCACCGTGGAAGTCTCGATTCCCGCAGGGGCCGTGGGGAAGCCGCATCGTCACCCCGCGGGGGAGGAACTCGTGATGCTCGAAGGAGAGGTCGAGATCGACGGAATCCTGCTCCGACCCGGCGACTACCTCCATACCGCAGCCGGAGCGAGCCACCGCGCGCGTGCCGTCACCGACGCGCGCTTCGTGCTCGTCCTCCCGGCCCTGCCCGAGTATTCGTGAGCACGGTCGTTCGGCGCCGGGGCCCGGGCAGCCGCGCCGACGAGCGCCACCCGACCCGGCACCAGCTGCTGGAAGCGGCCGACGCGATCGCGGAGCGCGACGGCCTCGCGGCGCTGTCGGTGGCGGAGATCACCTCCGAGGCAGGACTCGGCAAGGGCACGTTCTACATCCACTTCCCGGACCGCGCCGCCCTCCTGGTCCAGCTCCACCGCCGCTTCCACGACCGGATCTTCGAGCGAGTCGCCGCCGACACGGCGTCGATGCCCCCGGGGCCGGAGCGGGCGCGGGGACGAATCACCTCGTTCCTCGACCACTCGCGCCTCGAGCGGACCGTCCGCGCCATGCTCCTCCAGGCCCGCACGGAGCCTGCCGTCCTGGGCGAAGTTCGCCTTCGCAACGACCAGGCGTCGCGGCTCCTCGCGGAAGACCTGCGGGGGCTCGTCCCCCGTCCCCTCGAGACGGCCCGCCTGCTCGTCGCGGCGACGGCGGAGGCCGCCTTGCTCGAGTTCGACGCGGGACGCTCGTTGCCGCACCTGCGCCAAGCGCTCGCGGCCCTCGTCCCGGCCGCGATCGACGACTGACCGCACACGACGTCCTGGTCGGGGCGCCGCTCGTTGCGGGCTCCCGGGGGTGAAGGGCACGCCGCGCCGCAGTCGTGCGGGAGCTTTTCGCCCTTGACACTCATTCGACATCGAACTAGATGATTCGATATCGAACTGAAGGGTCGGAGGTCGCCCATGTCTTCACGTCGGAGCTTTCTGAAGTTGGTCGGGGGAGGAGCGGTCGCCGCAGCCGCGACGGGGGCCGGCCTCGTCGCGCTGAAGGGCCCGTCGGAGTCTGCCCGGGCGCCATGGAGGGAGGCCGGGCGCCCCGAGGAGTACCGGAGGAAAGCGCTCTCCTGGGCGATCCTCGCCCCGAATCCCCACAATCGACAACCGTGGCTCGTCGAGCTCGAAGGGAGGAACGCACTGACGCTTCGGGTCGACCTCGAGCGGCGACTGCCGGAGACCGATCCGTTCGACCGGCAGATCACGATCGGTTGCGGCGCCTTCCTCGAGATCCTCGCCCTCGCGGCGGCCCGGGACGGCTACCGCGCCGAGGTCGAGGCCTTCCCGGAGGGACAGGACATGGCGACCCTCGACCGGCGGCCCGTCGCGAGGGTCCGCTTCGTCGAGGGCGAGGGCACGCCGGACCCGCTGTTCGCGTTCGTGCTCGACCGACGCTCGAACAAGGACGTCTACGACTCGCGGGACGTGCCTTCCGATGCGCTCGCTCGACTCGCGCAGGCGGGCCGGGGCTTCGGGGTGTCCGCATCGACCGTCGGCAACGACGCCGTGGCGGCGAAGCTCCGCGACCTGACGTGGCGTGCGCACGTGGCGGAGGTGACGACGCCCCGGACCTTGCAGGAGTCGATCGACCTCACGCGCATCGGGGCGGCGGAGGTGGCGGCAAATCCGGACGGCATCGCGCTGGAGGGACCGGCGATCGAGGCGGGGCGCCTGCTCGGTCTCGTCTCCCGCGAGAAGCTTGCGGACCCGGGCTCGGTCGTCTTCCGCCAGGGACTGGACCTGTACCGGGAGAAGGCGATGTCGGCCCGGGCTTTCGGCTGGCTTTCGAATGAGAACCGCTCCCGCACCGACCAGATCGACGCCGGCCGGGCCTACGCGCGGGTGAACCTCGAGGCAGCCAGGCTCGGCCTCGGCATCCATCCCTGGAGCCAGTCCTTGCAGGAGTACGACGAGATGCGAGAGCTTCATCGGGAGGTCCACGACCTCGTCGGACGGGGAAAACGAGTCCAGATGCTGTTCCGCATCGGCCATGCACCGAACGTCGGCCCGGCCCCCCGGCGCCGGCTGGAGCATCACCTTGCCTGATCGACGCAGCGGGGCGGACCGAAGGGCGTCGGACGAGGACCTGCTGTTCCGGCTCTTCAACGAGATCGGCATCATCGACCAGCTGGCGAGCGCCGCCTTCGAGCGCGTCTTGCCGAAGGGACTCACGCCGGCTCAGTTCGCCATCCTGAATCACTGCGTGCGCGCAGGCGACGACAAGACTCCTGCTCAGCTCGCCGACATCCTCCAGGTGACGCGCGCGACGCTCACGAGTACGCTCGGGCGGCTCGAGGCGAAGGGCTTCGTGCGACTGGTCCCCGACGAGAACGACGGGCGATCGAAGCGAGTGCTGCTGACGCGCGCCGGGCGCGACGCGAGACGGGAGTCCATCCGCGCGGCCAGGCCACTGCTCTCTCGCGCACGTGCTGCGGCGCCGCGTCGGGCCGTCGAGGAGCTCCTCCCGCGACTGGAGGAACTCAGGACCTGGCTGGATCGGAATCGGATCCCCTGACGGCCCGAGGTGGTCGTCGCCGACTTCAACCCTGCCGCGAGCGCCTGAATCGCCCCGGCGAGACCCCGGTGGCTCGCTTGAACGTGCGCGAGAACGCGGGCTCCGAAGCGTAACCGGTCGCGGCTGCCACCTCGGCGACGGAGAGATCCGTGCCGCCGAGCAGCTTCGATGCGCGATGCATGCGCCAGTCGATGAGGTATTGCCTCGGCGACACGCCGAGCCTCCTGCGAAACCGCTCGGCGAGCGCCGAGCGCGAGGTGGCCGAGAGCCTCGCGAGTTCCTCGACGGTCCATTCCCGCGCACAGTCCCGGTGGATGGCCTCGAGCGCGAGGCGCAGGCCGCGGTCGCCCATGCCGCCGACGAGGCTCGCCGAACGCGAGTCCGTCACCTCGGTGCGTAGCGCTTCGACGAGGAGCGCCTCGCAGTAACGCCGGACGAGATAGTCCCGGCCGGGCGAGCGCGCGTGGATCTCGTCGGCCAGCTGCGCGGCGAGGGCCCACCTCCGCGCCGCTTCGTCCCGGGCAAGAACCACCGCATCGGGAAGCACGCGCAGCAGGCCCGTGGTCCATCGCGACTTCATCCTGAACGCGGCCGTCAGCACGGTCGCACGGGCGGGGCCGTCTCCGAGGCGAAGCTCGACGCCCAGGCCGGGGGGAAGCGAGGGAAGTTCGTCGACGGACAGCAGGGGGCGCCCCCGCGCATCGGCGACCGAGTGGGGTCGATCCACCGGGAGGACGAGGGTGCAGCCCTCCTCGAGATCCATCGCAGGCTTCCCCTCCACGGCCACGAACACCCGTCCGTGGAGCACGACGTGGAGGGCGGCATCGAGGTCGCCGGGGAGGGCCACCCCAACGGCCCCGTGGAGTGACGTGACGGCCGCGAAGGCCGTCTCCATGGACGCCGCCTCGAGGACCTCCGAGAACACGTCCGTGGTCGAGCGCGACTCCGGCGCTTTGGGTGGCTCAAGGGTCATTTAGAGCATGGATCGTCCAGCAGTCGAGCCCTATCGTCAACCCCCGGGAGCGATTCCCCGAGGAGGTGAAGATGGGTTCCGAGAATTCCATGAGGCAGCCGCAGGCCGAGGCGCGTGTCCTCGTGCTGGGCGCGACCGGGGGCATCGGCCGGTGGGCCGTGCGCGAGGCCGTCGACAGCGGATGGTCGGTGCGCGCGCTCGTCCGCAAGGACGCCGCACTCGATCCCGGAGTCGAAGTCCGGGTCGGTGACCCGCTCGACGCCCCCGTCGTCGCGGCGGCGCTCGAGGGCGTGACGGGCGTCGTCCTCGCACTCGGTCTGCGTCGTCGCACCGAGTCGATGTGGGCCCCACTCGTCTCGCCTCCGGACGTCGTCGAACGTGCCGCGCGCGCGCTGGTGACCGGGGCGGGGGGACGGCCGCTGCGGGTGATCACCATCTCCGCTCACGGTGTGCGCGAAAGCTGGGACT
>JAGWVP010000742.1 GCA_018970825.1 bacterium
CGAGCGCGTCGGGCAGGCTCCGGCCGATGAGCGGCAGGCGCCCGAAGCGCGGGTCGGTGAAGTACTCCGGGTCGAAGGCGTCGATCGCGATCGGCCCGCCCGCGTATTCGGAGTCGACCGCGCGCTCGCCGACCACCGCCGCGACGCCCTCGATCGCGCGCACCTCGCCGACGATCGACTCGTCGAGCGGTGCTTCGACGAAGCCCGCCTCGAGGTGGGCCGAGCCGACCGAGAGGTCGCCCCGCAGCTTGCCCGGCATCACCTCGACGACCGAGTGCTCGAAGCTCCGCGCGAGCGTCCACATCCAGAGCACGGTGCCGAAGCCGACCGCGATCGTCGCGATCGAGAGGGCGGTGCGCGACGGATCCCGGGACAGTGTCGCCGCCGCGAGCCGCCCGGTCGGCCCGGCGACGACCCCGAGCAGGCGGGCGACGGCGGGCGCCGCCCGCTCGAACAGCGGCCGGGCACCGGTCGCCACCGCGAGCACGAGCAGCGCGCTCGCAGCAAGCCCGCTCGCCGGGTCGCCGAGGCGCAGGTGCAAAGCGACCGCGACGGCCGCGATCGCGAGGATCCCGACCGCCCACGGAGAGCGCGGGCCCGCCGGGGGCGAGGTGGTCGCCCCGCGTCGCGAGAGCGTCTCGACGACGGCGACGTGCGCCGCGCGCCGCGCCGGCAGCACGGCTGCCGCGACGGTGGCGCCGAGACCGAGCGCCGCCGCGCGCAGGAGCGAACCCGGGCGAATCGCGAGCACGGCGTCGGTCGCGATGAGCTTCGAGGCGAGCATCGTCGTGCGCGCGATCACCGGCAGGATCGCGCGCCCGAGGACAACGCCGAGCAGCAGCCCGAGCGAGGTGCCGGCGATGCCGACCGCGAGCGCCTCCTTGCCGAGCTCCCACGCGACGCGCGATCGGCGGAGCCCCGTCGCGCGCAGCACGGCGAGTTCCCACGTCCGGGCCTCGAACACCGACCCGAGACGGCTCAGCGCGATCAGCGCCGCCGCCACCAGGCCGAGCAGCCCGATGGCCGAGAGAAGCGTCTGCACCGCCGCCATCACCTTCTGCAGGTCCATCTTGCGTTGCGCCGGCGTGTCGGCGCGCAGCCCCGGGGGCAGCTTCGCGACGATCGCGTCCCGCACCGCGTCGAGCTCGGCCCCGGGCTCGAGCACCACGTCGATGCGGCTCGCGAAGCCGGGCCTCGCGAACACGGCCTCTGCCGCCTGGAGGTCCATCACGACGAGGCCGCCCGCGTGAGCGCTCGCCACGCCGGTGGGCGCGAGCGTTCCGCGGACGTGAAAGCGCCGCGTGCCCGACGGTGTGCGAAGATCGAGAGGTCCGCCGTCTTCGAGGCCGAGCTCGCGGGCGAGCGACTCGCTCGCGATCACCGAGTCGGGCTGCGAGAGGAAGACGAGCGGGTCGTCCACGATGCGGCCGTCGCCCTCGACCGGCTCGTAAACGCGCACCGCGCCCTCGTCGGTCACGTCGACCCCGTGCACCGCGACCTGGCGTCCGCTGCCGTCGACCAGGAAGGCGGAGGCGTCGATCACCGGGACCGCTCGGGCCACGCCGGGCACGGAAGCGACGAGCGAGGCGGTCTCCTCGGGCACG
>JAGWVP010000743.1 GCA_018970825.1 bacterium
CGCCCTCCTTCGCCGAACGGACGACGAAGCCGAAGACGTTCACGCGGCTCGCGCGGACGCGGATCGCCGCCTGGTCGGCCGGGGCCTCGATCACGACGCCGCCCGCGTTCTCGGCCTCGAGGCTCACGCCGGGCACGTCGATCGTCGCGCGCTCGGCGCACGTTCCGTCCTGCACGACGATCCGGTCCCCCTCGACCGCGATCGAGAGGGCGCGCGATATCGTGAGGAGCGGCGAGAGAGACGAATCGGCCTGACCCCGCCCGCGCAGATCGTCCCCGGTCGCGCAATTCACCCAGAGGGTGGTCGGCCTGACCGGCGCCGGCGCCTCGCCGGGCGCAGGCGCACCGGCATGGAAACCCAGGTCGGCGAAGCCCTCGTCCTCGACGAGGTCGGTCCGCGTCGAGCCGCCGACGTCGCGCGAGACGACGCCCGCCGAACCGACATCGACGGCCGGGCTGTCGAAGCCCTGCCCGGCGGCGACCTGCGAGAGCGCGAACGGGTGGGCGGCGTCGCCCGAGGCGAAGCCGGGGTCCGCGTAGACCATGCCGCCGCCGATCCCGTAGCCCTCGGGGGAAACCGGTTCGGGGCTGCCCCAGACGAGGTCGTGGTGGACGATCGCGCCGGGCGTGTCGATGCGGAGGCCGATCGGCGAGTTCTCCGAGAGCAGGTTGTCGCGCACCTCGCCGATCGCGTTCGCGAGCAGGAGCCCGCCCGCCCCGGCCGCGGCCCCGCTGCGCACGACGGTGTTGAACGCGACGACGTGCCCCGTGCCGACCTCGGGCAACGCCTCGTCGTCGATCACGATGCCCCATCCCGAGGCGTCGGCGACGAGGTTGTTCCGCACGTAGGCGGGCGCGCCTCTCTCGACCACGATCCCCTGGCCGCCCGCGTCGCGGACGACCGAGTTCGCGACCACGGTCTTCGAGGAGTCCGAGACCGAGATTCCGGCCACGCGCGAGCCGGTCGCGACCACGCCGATCACCGCGACGTCGTCGGCCCCCTGCACCCGCAGTCCGTAGCTCCCCTCCTCGAACGAGCAGTCCTCCACGCGGACGGACGGCGACGAGGCGATCGCGGCACCGATTCCGACGACGCCCGAGACGGCGACGCCGCGCACGATCGCCCCCGGCCCGTTCGACACGTCGAGGCCCTCGCCCACGGAACGGATCACCGCGCCGTCGACCATCGGCGAGGTGGAACCCGCGATCGAGAGCGCAACGCCCGTGACCCGTTCGATCGTCGCGCGGCGCACGGTCGCGCCGTCGCTCGACGAGACGCGCACGCCGCTCGTGCCGCGGTCGAGCGTGACGCCGTCGATCGAAGCACCCGGCGAGACGGTGACGACGGCGCCCGCCCCCGAGTGCCCGGCCGCGGCGAAGTCGACGACCCGGAGCCCGGCACAGCGGTCGGCGACGAGCGCGTCGAGCCCGCCCGCGACCGACACTCGCTCGAGGACCGCGCCCGCGCTGGTCTCGATCGCGATCGGAGACGTACTCGCACCCGCGATCGTCGCGTCGCGCAATTCCAGCGCATCGCTCAGGGCAGCCGTGAAGCCTCGCAACCCGGGCGCGGGTCCGATCGCGACGCGCTCGAACGACG
>JAGWVP010000744.1 GCA_018970825.1 bacterium
GTGGCGCCGACGATCGCGACCTTCTCGCCCGGTGCCACCCGAAGCGTCGCGTCCCGGAGCACGAAGTCCTCCCGCTTGTAGGCGAACCACGCACCGTCGAGCTCGACCGCCCCCCGCTCCGGCGCCGCGGCCGCCGGCTCGCGCGCGGCCGCCGGCGACTCGATCCCGACCGGGGTGTCCAGCAACTGGAAGATCCGCTCGCCGGCGGTCATCGCGGACTGGAGGACCGCGTACTTGGCCGAAAAGTCCCGGATCGGAACGAAGAACCGCTGGATGTACTCGATGAAGGCGACGAGCGTGCCGAAGGCGATCGCACCCGCGCCGATCCGGCCCGCCGCCCATCCGACGACGAGCGCCATCGAGATCGAGGCGGTCATCTCGACGATCGAGAAGAGCAGCGCCTCGTAGACGTTCGAAAGGTGATAGGCGTCGCGGTGCGCCCCGTTGTGGCGGACGAACTCGTCGTAGCTCGCCTCCTCGTGGGCGAAGAGCTGGACGACCGACATCCCCGAGATCGCCTCCTGGAGGAAGCTGTTGATCCGCGCGACTCGCTCGCGGATCGTCCGGTAGGTCACGCGGGCGCGACGACGGAAGAAGTCGATCGCGACCAGCAGCACGGGGACGACCGACAGCGTCACGAGGGCGAGCCGCCAGTCGATCCAGAGCATGACCGCGACGATGCCCGCGGTCGTGAGCCCGTCCATGAAGATCGTCATCGACCCGGTGGCGAACATCTCGTTCAGGACGTCGACGTCGGTCGTGAGCCGGGTGACGATGCGGCCGACCGGGTTGCGGTCGTAGAACGACTGCGGCAGGCGCTGCACGTGCCGGAAGAGATCGAGCCGCAGGTCGGCGAGACTCCGCTGCGCGACGACCATCGTGAGCCAGTACTGGAGGTAGAGGGCGGCGAGTTCGCCGGCCGCGGCCGCAAGGAAGAGCGCCGCACTGCGCCCGAGGCCGGCCGCGTCGCCACGCTCCGCGTAGCGGTCGATCGCGACCTTCAGGAGCCACGGCTGGACGAGCATGAGCGCCGAGGTGACCGGCAGCAGGAGCGCGCTCGCCCAGAACGTCCGCCGGTAGGGGTGGATGTACCTCCACAGCCGGCGCACGATCTGCGCGTCGTCGCGCTCGACGGCGTCCTCCGCGTGGATGCCGAGAGCGCCCGCGGTCGCTTCGTCCTGCCGCGCCCCGCTCAGATGGCCTCCAGCTCGGCGGTGATCTGCTGTCGCCGGAACAGGTCCGCGTAGAGCCCGCCCCCGCGGAGCAGGCTCGCGTGGTCGCCGCGCTCGACGATCCGGCCCTCGTCGAGAACGAGGATCAGGTCGGCGTCCTGGACGGTCGAGAGGCGGTGCGCGACGACGAGGCAGGTGCGTCCCCGGCGGCGCTCCTCGAGCGACCGCAGGATGCGGGCCTCGGTCCTCGTGTCGACGCTCGAGAGCGAGTCGTCGAGCACGAGGATCGGCGCCTCCTCGACGAGCAGCGCGCGCGCGAGCGTGACCCTCTGCTTCTGGCCGCCGGAGAGCGTGATGCCGCGCTCCCCCACCATCGTGTCGTAACCGCGGGGGAAGGCCTCGATGTCGTCGGCCACCGCCGCACGG
>JAGWVP010000745.1 GCA_018970825.1 bacterium
GACGACCCGCCTCGCCTCTTCGTCGTCACCTGCTCGCAGGCTTCCAGCCGGGGCAGGCCCGGACCGGGAGCGCGGGATAGCGACGGAACGCGGGATCGCTCGCGGAAAGTCCACACATCCAGAAGGCGCTTCCCCGCTTCGTCTCGACCACGCGCGCTTGGGTGCACGATCCGCAGAGGCCCGGGTCGGGTCCGCCGGTGCGTACGGTCGAACGGGTGGAGTCGCCGGAGTTGCGGGAAGACACCTCGAGATCTTCCCGCAAGCGGGCTGCGGCGCAAGCGACGAGGGCCCGGCAGTCCGCGTGGAGGACCGATCGTCTCGCGCCGGCTCCCGTCGCTCGTCCGACGACCGGCCGAGCCCGCTTCGGTCTCGAACCTAACGCGTCCTCCCCCCCGGGAGTCTCCCGCTGCGAGCGCGATCCGTGCTCCACGGAGACTCGATGGAGGCGCCATGGCAACCCGACACCACCCTTTCCGCATCTCTCCGCGGGCCCGCCGGACCCGCGCGGCCGTCCTCCTCTCCGCCTGCGCGCTCGCCCTCGCGGGCTGCGGTTCGTCCGGCGCGCCGGACGGCGCTGCGGCGACCGTTCCGGGGATCGTCGATGCGTCGCTCTTCGATCCGGCCGGCCTCGCCGCGCCGGTGACGGAGGAGGACTGCACGCTGTCCTCCGGGAAGATCGCGACCTGTCTCCGGATCCAGCTGAAGGGTGCACCGGCCGACCATGACGTCGGGCCGTTTTGCCCGCGCACCGTCACGGATCCGACGGGTGGCATCTGGTTCAAGGACGGTTCGCTCTACGACCTCGACGGGCCGTTCGTGAAGGGACTGTCGAGCCTGTACGACGACCCCGCCTGGAAGCTCTACGACGAGACGACGGGCGCCGTGCGGGTGACCGATACCCGGGAGAGCTGCCTCGCGGCCGCGCGTCCGGACGTCGACCCTGCCTACGAGAATTACTGCGTGGAGTGTTCGCTCGATGACGTCGGCGACGGAGGCGGCATCGTCCGCACGCTGCTGATCCCCAGGAGACCCGAGCCGCGAGCGACCCCGGCGGCCGTCGCCGGCGTGTCCGCGGTGGGGGCGGCCTTCAACGGCGTCGCGTTCGACCTTCCCGCGCCCGTCGGGGCGATCATCGCCCACCACACGATCGCCGCCCTCGACGACTGCGGCGGGCACGTGAACTTCGTCGTCGGCTACCACTATCACGCGGCGACCGGTTGCTCCCGGGAGATCGGAACGGGTGACGGCCACGCGGCGCAGATCGGTTACGCCATCGACGGCCACGCGATGCACGCGACCGCGGACGCGCACGGCGCGCCGCCGACGGATCTCGACGCCTGCCTCGGCCATCGGGATGCCGTCCGCGGGTACCACTACCACGTGGCCGGACCCGGCGAGAACAGGTTCATCGGGTGCCTGCAGGGTGAGATCGCCTCCGGGGGAGGTGGCGAGGGCCTGCCCCCCGGCGGGGGCGGGAGCACCCCGTGCGCCGCCGGACAGACGTCCGCCTGCTGCGGCGACGGAACCTGCGACGGACCCGAGAGCGCCGCAGACTGCGCGGCCGATTGCCGCTGAGACGCGCGGGGCGGTCGAGC
>JAGWVP010000072.1 GCA_018970825.1 bacterium
CGGTCTCGCCGCCGATCACGTCGATCCCGATGTTGTTCACGTCCGTGACGACGTTCCCCGTCACCTCGAAGCCGTCCACGTTGCCGTTCAGGGTGATCGCCTCGCTCGGCGCGGGCTCGCAGTCGTGCACGCGGTTGTCCGCGACGACGAGTCCCGAGACCGGCGTCGCCCCGGTCGCGTAGACGGTGATGCCCATCGCGTTGCGCCCGCGGACGTCGTGCACGTGGTTGCCGCGGATCTCGACGGAGTCCCCCGATCCGACGACGCGAATGCCGGAGCCGTCGGTGACGCCCGCGAGGTTTCGGATCTCGAGCCCGCGGACGGCGACGTGGCTGCGATTCGCGATCCGGACCATGTCGGACCCGGCGACACCGGTCCCGTCGAGCACCGCGGTCTCGCCGGGTGCGGCTTCGAGCGCGATCGGCGCCCCCGGCGAGCCGCTGCGGGGAAAGGAGACCTTCTCGTGCCACGTCCCTGCATGGAGGCGAACCACGTCCCCGGGCAGGGCCGCGTCCAGCGCCGCCTGCACGCCCGAGAAGGGAGCCCCCGACGGCGCGACGTCGAGAATCGCCGCGCGAGCCGTGCGGCCGCCGAGGAGGGCGGCCAAGGCCGCCGCGGCGGCGAGTCGCCATCGCGCGCGTCGGTGCATCACGGCGCCGCGAGAATGCGCCGGCGCCGAACTCCGGGCAAGAGTCCCGGTCCGGCCGGGCGCCGCCTGCACGCATCCGCCGGCGGTGTACCCGAAGGCGCCCCGGTGGTCGTCCCGTCCGCCCCCGCTTCAGGCGGAGGGAGTCTCGCCGCCCGCGACCGGCGCCGTCTCGCGCCGACGTCGGTTGCGGCGGCGACCGCGGAGCGGGGGCGAGATGCGCGTCCGGGGGCCGACCGTCGCGAAGTCGTGGAAGCCGAGGAAGAGGATCGGCTCGACGTTCTCGGAGCGCTCGCCCCGGTGCACGTGCACGACGTCGCAGACGAAGGGAACGTGGTCGCCCTCGGGCTCGTCGAGTTCCCGGACGACGGCGAGTTCGAACGCGCACCGCGCTCCCTCGACGATCCGCGCGCTCGCGAGCCGCTCGGCCGGGCGCATCACGAGTCCGAGTCGTTCCGCCTTGTCGACGCGCGCGCCGCTCGCGTGCCCCGCGCGAACCACCCGCTCGGCGTCGGCGAAGTCGAAGAAGTGGAGCGCCGCCTCGCGCTTCTCGCGCAGGAGCCCGAGGCTCCAGTTGCGACGGTCCATCGCGAGCAGGAAGCGGAAGGGCTCCCGGGAGACCGGGGTCCACCAGGCGATCGGCATCGGGTTGTCCCCGACGACGAGCAGGGCGAGGTGCATCGGGTAGAAGCCGGAGAAATACACGCCCTCACCATGGCCCGGGGCGCGCGCGCGGCAAGCGTGCACGGCGGGAGAGGTGGCGAGGAGGCGGCACGAAGGGCCGCCTCCTCCGCGTCGATCGCTCAGTGCGTGGACGGTGCGGCGGCGGCCGGGGGTGCGACGGCGGGCGCCTGCGAGCCCGCGCCGGTCTTGCCTCGCCCGCCGCCGGGCCCGCCGGGCCCCCTCCGCGAAAGCCCGCGGAGCGTCTCGAACTGGCTCGCGTCGAGGACCCTGCGAACCTCGATCATCGACTCGAAGACGACGCGACGGGCCTTCTGCTCGGCCGCCGAATACTCGTCGAGACGCGCGAGGGCCGCCGTGGAGTCGATCGTGGCGCCGGCCGTCGCCTTCGCGAGCGCGTCCGAGGCCTGCGCGACCTTCGCGTCGGCCGCCTCGCGCTTCGACTTCGTCTCGCGCATGATCTTCTCGAGGGCTCCGACCTGCTCGGGCCGCAGCCCGAGGGCGTCCTTGTTCGACAGAACGATCCACGGCCCGTAGAGCCCGCGCGACCAGGCCGGCGGTGCGATCGCGCGTCTGCCGCCGGCCACGGGGCCTCGACCGGATCCTTTGCCGGCCGGGTCGGGAGTCGCGGCGGGAGGGCCCATCGCAGGCGACCCCGATCGCCGGTCTGCCGCGGGGGACCCTGCCATGACGCCGGGCCCGGAGAGGATCGCCCAGGAAATGGCGATCAGGGACGTCGAGAACTTGACCGGTAACCTCATGCGCCTTCGATCTCCCGGCCACGTTCTAGCGAACCGGCCCTTGCCCGCGCGAGTCGGAGCAAGCGGAGTCTCGAGAACGGGGGAGAGGCCTTGCCGGCGAGGCCGAGACGATCGGCGAGACGAAGGGGCCGGCGCCGGGAGATGGGGGAACGGCGCCGGCCCCGGGGCACGGTGGCGAGTGCCCCTCGGTGATTCTCGCCCCTCGTCAAGGGCTCGTGAGCGCGATGCCGCAGCCGACCGTCACCTCGAGGCCGAGGCTGTTCGACCCGACGGTGGAGCAGGTGAACTGGGAGGTCGAGACCGTCGTGCCGGGGGCGCAGTCGAACCGGACCGAGGCGAACTCTCCCTGCGGAATCGGGGTGGCGAGGCTCACGAGACCGACGCTCACGCGCGAATCGTCGTCGGCGACCTGGAAGAGGCCGTTCGAGACGCCGGTCAGGTTGGAGATGCGGTCGGCGACCGACGGGTCGCTCCCGATTCCGGGGATGGACAGGGAACCGGGATAGCCGAGTTCGATCGTGACGCCGGACATGTCGGGGATCGTGGTTCCGTCATAGGAAATCGCCTCGACCACGGTCACCGTCGATGTGCAGGTCACGCTGTCGCCCCCGGGGGACGGCGTCGGCGTCGGCGTCGGTACCGGCCCGTCGTCGCAGGATTCGAAGAAGGAGCCGGGCAGCGTCACCGTGCCGAGGCCGGTCCAGCCCGCGCTGCAGGGGCACGAGGTGCAGGCATCCGCGCCGCTGCAGTCCGCCGTGACCTCTCCCTGGCCGCCGATCGCCCGCACGTCGCACACCACGAACTTGGGTGCGCCCCCGTCCTGCGGAAAGACGTTGCCGGTGATCACGCCGCTCGCGAGGTCGTAGGTCATCGCCCAGCGCTCGCCGCTCACGTCCTTGCTGACCAGGTCGTAGTCGCCCTTCCACTGGAACCCGGACTCGCGCACCTGAGCCGCAGTCGCCGGGCCGGATCCCCCGGGGGTGCCGGCGAAAGCCGTTTCCTCCTCCTCCGCGGGCCCCTGGCTGCCGTCGCAGCTCTCGAAGAAGGATCCCGGCAGGGTCACCTGCCCGATCAGGGAGAAGCCGTTGCCGCAGGGACACGAAGTGCATGCGTCGGCGCCGGAGCAGTCCGCGGTCACGGATCCCTGGGCATCCGTGCCGACCACGTCGCAGACGACGAACTTCGGCGGGCCGCCATCGGTCGGAAAGACGTTGCCCGTGATGGCGCTGCTTTCGAGGTCGTAGGTCATGGCCCACCGCTGCCCGCTCACGTCCTTGCTGACCAGGGCGTAGGCACCCTTCGCCTGGAAGCCGGATTCGCGGGCGGCTGCGGGGCCGGCGAAGAGCATGCACCCGGTGGCCAGCACGGCGACGAGGGCCAGGCGGCCTGCGGCCGCGGGCGTCGCTCGATCCTTCATCATCAGCTCCCTTCTGGTGTCCCGCGCGGCTCGACGAGGCGCGCGACGGCGGCGGAACGCCGCCCGCCGAGCCGGCCTCGCGAGGCCGCCCGGAGTCGGGGAGAAGCATGCAACGGGCGTGCTACGAATCGATGAAACGGGAGTCTTCTTCCGGTGAACGCTTCCGGAGAGAGTCCGTGACAGGAGCGGTGAGAATCGCGCGGCCGGGCGAAGACGTTCCCGGGTCGAGAAGGCGACGCCGCGGCTTCCATCCGCGGCGATCGCGGCCCCCGGGCCTCAGTAGCTCCAGGACAGCCCGGCGCCTATCACCGTGCCGCTCGTGTAGCGCTCCTGCGTCTCGCCGCCCTGCGTGTACAGGTAGCGGTCGTTCAGGAGGTTCTCGACCGAGAGCTTGAAGCCCATCTTCTGGCCCTGGACCAGGAACTCGCGGCTCCAGACGAAGTCGAGCTGGTTGCGGGGCTCGAAGTAGATGTTGGGCAGACCGTAGGCGCCCAGCGAGTCGATGCTGCGCCCGAGCGTGTTGTAGAGGAGCCGGAAGGATCCCCAGCGCTCGTTCGTCCAGTCGAGCGAGGTGTTCACGACGTAGGGCGACTGTCCCTGCAGCGCCCGGTCGTTCGACGTCTGCACCTGGAGGTCCGAGGTCGGGTTGGTCTTCACGTTCGACGACACGATGCTCGTGTTCAGGACCCAGGTGAGACCGGTGAGGAAGCGGTGCAGGAGGCCCAGGTCCTTGCGGACCTCGATCTCGAGTCCCATCACCCGGCCCTTGTCCGCGTTGGCGAAGGAGTTCGCGACGTTCGACGACTGGGCGAGCACGACCTGCTCGATCGGCTTGTCGAGGGTCTTCAGGAAGAGGCTCGCCGACAGGATCTCGGACGGCGAGAGGAACCAGTCCCAGCGCAGGTCGTAGTTCGTGATCGAAGCCTGCACGAGGAAGGGGTTGCCGATCGTCGGCCGAAGGCCCTTCGGCTCCGGGAAGAAGACCGGGGAGAGCTCCCGGAAGTCCGGTCGCGACACCGTCTGGCTCCAGCCGAAGCGGACGTTCATGTCGGTGCGGGGGCTGTAAACGAGGTTCACCGACGGCAACGGGTTCAGGTTCAGCAGGTTGCGTTCGAGGCGCTCGCCGGAGTCCCCGTACGTGACGAGGTGGATGTACGAGTACTCGGTCCGGACGCCGGCGATGGCCTTCAGCCGGTCCCGCACGATCGGCAGCTCGAACATGCCGTAGCCGCCGATCACGTCCTCGGTTGCGTAGAACGAGTCGCGGAGCTGGGTGGTCTCGGAGAACACCACCTTGCCGTCGCCGACGTTCACCGGGGCGAGGATCACGTCGGGCTGGAGCGTGAAGTCGATCCCGCGCGGCACGTAGCGGAACTGCCGCAGGTTCGTGGTCCTCTCCCGATGGGTGTAGGCGGGGCCGAACTTGAACGAGGCGGGCAGCCCGGACCAGGCGTCGGTGAACGGCAGCGCCGTCGGGAAGGGCACGCTGAAGTCGACGGCGGAATCGCTCATGTACTCCGTGATGTCGAAGAAGACCCGCGTTCCGCCCTGCGACTGGTTCGAGAACACGTAGGGCGCCGAGGGATCGTCGGGAATGCCGACGTAGGTCGTCGTCCGGGTGTCGGGCACGTTCTGCGAGGAGCGGCCGAACGCGCTCCGCCAGTTCGTGTCGAGCCAGCCCCAGTGGTCCTCGCCCTGGAGCTGTCCCAGCGAGAGGTCCTGCTGGACGTACTCGAGGCGGGTGATGTCGTAGGGCTGGTCGGGGTTCTGGGAGGTGTAGCCGCTCCCCAGCTCGACTCGCGACTGCGAGTTCAGGTCGTAGAGGCTCCGGAAGTTGATCCGGTGCCTCGGGTTCACGTCCCACGCGGCCGTGTAGACGGCGCCGACGCCCGTCGAGAAGACGTCGTACCGGTAGTCGAAGTCGTCGGTCAGCAGGATGCTCGGTTCCTCCACCGTCCCCTGGTTGGCGAACTGGCGCTCGATGCGGTTCTGCTTCGAGTACGAGTTGTTCCAGGTCGCGCCGAGCGTCATGCCGAGCGGCCCCCAGCTGTCGCCGATCGAGAAATTGAGTCCGAAGTTCGGGGGCGCGGTCTCGCCGTAGGGGCTCCAGACGTTGGGCAGGGCGGCCGCGTACTTCTGCGCGGACTCGCCCGTCGGCGACCCGATCGTCTTGTTGCCGAAGATCGCGGGCAGCCCGTCGTCGTTCGAGAGGCCCAGGCGGTCGGCCGATCCGTGCCAGGTCTGGAAGTTCTGGAACGTGGACTGGGTGTTGCCGGCCATCGAGAGCCCCATCGACGCCGTGAGCTTCTCCGGGAAGGAGGCCAGCTGCAGGTCGACGAGCCCTCCGGCGAAGTCGCCGGGCAGGTCGGGAGAGTAGGACTTCGCGATGCTGATCGAGTCGAGGAAGTTCGCGGGGAAGAGGTCGAGCGGGACGACCCGCTTGTTCGGGTCGGGGCTCGGCAGACGGCTGCCGTCGAGCAGCGCGCTCGTGTAGCGCTCGCCGAGCCCCCGCACGTAGACGTACTGGTCGTTGCGGATCGTCACGCCGGGCACCCGCTCGACGACTTCGGCCGCGTTCGAGTCGGGTCCCTTCTTGAAGGTCTCCGCGCTGATGTTGTCCTCGACGGTGGTCGCATTGCGCCGCTCGGCGAGCTGCACCGCCTCGTTGGCCCGCTTCGCCTTCGCATAGACCTCGACGACCTGGATCCCCGCCTGCCCGGCGGAGACCAGCGGGGTGTCGACGCGGGCCGTCTTGCCCACCTCGACCTTCACGTTCTCGATGCGGGCGCTCTTGTATCCCGGGGCGTAGAAGCGCACCGTCCACGTGCCCGGCGCGAGCGTGAACTTGTATCGGCCCTCGACGTCGGTCCGGCCGTGCTTCTTGATGCCGATCACCTCGACGCCCGCGTCCACGACGGGAGCGCCGGTGTCGGAGTCGACGACGCGACCGACGATCGCGCCACGCGCGGCCTTGGCGGTCGGCGGAGTCCCCGCGGGTCCGGCCGGAGCCGGGGACGCGGCCGGAGCCGGCGCGGCCGGGCCGGCCTGTCCCCGGGCCGAAGCAGCGAAGCCCACGAGCAGGAAGCCTGCGAGAAGCGCCGCGGCGACTCGGGGACGAACGAGTATGCGGGTCTGCGCCACGCGTTGAACTCCGGGAGGCGGTCGGCCGCGCGAACTCGGACGGCCGGAACCTCGAAACGAAGGGCTTAAAGCCGAGGGGCGTGTCCCGGCCGTGAGTCGCGTGTGACGTCTCCGTGACGGGGGGCGCGATTTTCGGGGACCCCGTCGCATGGCCGCGTCGTGAGACGGTCCGGCGAGTGGCCCCCGCGAGTCCCTCGTTGCGATCGCGTGACGGCGACGGTCGGAACACCGACTCCGGGACGTGACTCTTCCATCCTTCACGACCGCCAACGGCTCGGGAGCCCGGCGCCCGACGACCGGTCGCCTCGACGGCATGGTGTGCACGGGAGTCGTCGCGGGCCGTCCGCCCGGACGGGGCGGCGCATCCTGCGCGCCGGCCCGGGAGTTTTCCGTCGTCTCCCCGAGTCGTCCGCGACCGCGTGGAGGCGGCGTCCGGACTCCCGATCGGCCGACGTAACCGGGTCGACACGAAAGCGCGTCGCGCATTGTCACGAAATCGCCACACGGGCACAACGCCCTCGCACGACTTCCTCGGCGAGGGACTCGTTCGCGATTCAGCCGCGCGCCGCTCCGTCGACGGCCCGCCGCGGTTCGCGTCCGCCGATGTCACGAACGCTGAACCGAAGCGCCGCGGGCGATGTTACGTAATCGCCACGCGGCGACAACGCGACCGCACCACTCGTGGTGCGAAAACCGACTTCGAACGAAGCGTGCCGGCCCCGGTGCGCTCAACACGAAGGAGGTCTGAGTATGTTCATGAGAGCGACAGGGCACCGATGCGCGGGTTTCGCGCTCGTGCTCGCATTGCTCGGGGTCGCGCGTCCCGATCCTGCGTCGGCGGACGTGAAGACGTCCCGTCTCTGCCGGAAGACGCTGGGCATCGAGGCGCAGAAGATGGTGAAGGCAGGCGTCGGTGCCGTCGACGCCTGCAACAAGGAAAACGACAAGGTCTGCACTTCGCCGAGCGGGCGTACGGGGTGCGTGACGCTGCCTTCGCTCGACGTCAAGGGCAAGTACTCCCAGCAGACCGGGAAGTCGCTCGTCGCGATCGACGGACTCGAGAAGGGCAAGTGCCGCGGAGTGGGCGACGTCACCGTCAATTATCCCGGCGGGACGACGGTGAGCGACAGCCTGATCCCCGCGATCGGCGCGGAGATCGAGGGCACTGCCAACGCCATCGACGGAGTCGCCTCGCTCCTCTGCGACAAGGCTCGAGTGAAGTGCCGCCAGGCGATCGGCAAGGCCCGGACCGGGATCATCTCCGAGGCCGTCAAGAACGCGGTCAAGTGCCAGGCCGGGATCGACGGGTCGGCCACGACCTTCGGCAAGCTCGACGCGAGCTGTGTCGCCGACCCCGCTCCCAAGGCCTATCCGAAGGGCGTCGACGGCATCGCCAAGGCCTGTGTCACGCCGGGCGTGACCGGAGCCGACGTCGGCTCCTGCGATCCCCTTCCCGGGTGCGTCGTCGACGCGGCTCTCGCGACGGGCAAGAGCCTCGCGGCCGACATCTTCTCGCAGACCGGCTTCGCCTGCGGCAACGGCCTGATCGAGGGCGCCGAACAGTGCGACGACGGCGCTTCGAACGGCACGGGAGCGTGCAGCTCGAACTGCGAGATCGTCGGGCTCACCTGCGACGGCTCGTACGCGGGCGTCGGTGCGGCGAACGGCACCCGGGTGGTCACGATCTCGATCGACACGCCCGAGCCCCTCTCCGGCGTCGAGATCAACCTCGACTACCCGCAGTTCCAGGTCGGAATTCCCGGAACCGGCAACTCGTCGATCGTGAACGCGCGTGCGGAGTACCTGCAGACGGCCGACCTCTCGGGGATGAACGACGCCGAAACCGACCTGAAGCTCGCGCTCGTGAGCCTCGGCTCGGGCTTCACCACCGGCGGCCTCGTGAAGGTCACCTTCGACAACTGCGTGTCCGCGAGCCTGAACGTCTGCAACCGCACCCAGAACGTGATGAACTGCTGCAACAACACGGCCGACTCGACCCAGTACCGGACCTGCTCGAACGACTCCGGCCGGGTCTGCAGCTCGAGCGCCGACTGCGTGGCGCCCGGCACCTGCGCCGCGCCGGCTCTCTGCCCGGCGAACCCGCCCTCGTGCGGGACCCAGCCGTCGGGGAGCTCTCTCGGAGCGTGCTCCACCAACGGCGGCTGCCCCGCCGACAACGCCTGCGTCAGCCAGGCGGCGATCCTGACGTGCTCCGTCGCGAGTCCGACGAGCCTCGCGACCTCCCAGCTGGTCTCGGGCGTCACCTGCTCGGTCGGCATCCAGGAGATTCCCTGAACCCATTCCCGCGCGTCGGACCGGTCGATCGTCGCACGGTCGACCGGCCCGACGGCCCATCCCGGAGATGCGAACCATGATGAAGATCGGAAGAAGACTGGCCGCGGGGATCCTCGCGGCAACCGCCCTCGCCGGGGCCACCGGATCCGCGTACGCGGCCCTCTGCGGCGACCTGAACGCGAACGGCTCGCGCAACGTGGCCGACGTCGTCCTCCTGTTCCGCGCCGTCCTCGAGAACCCCGATCCGACCCCGCTCTGCGGCGGCGCGGGCGCTCTCGACTGCGGCGACACGAACGCCGACTCGAACGTCTCGGTCAACGACGTCGTGATCCTGTTCTCGAGCGTGCTCGGCAACGAGACACTCTATCCCCTCTGCACCGGCCCCGGAAACGTGATCGCCTGCCCCGGCGGCACCGCCACGGTGTCGGGCTCGATCAGCACGAACCAGGTGTGGCCGAACTCGTGCACGATTCTCCTCGACGGGACCGTGTTCGTCGAGCCGGGCGTCGTCCTCACGATCCAGCCCGGAACGACGATCAAGGGCAAGAAGAACCCGTCCAATCCTCCGCCCTCGGCGCTCGTGTTCCGCCGCGACTCGAAGATCAACGCGGTCGGCACTCTCGCGGCCCCGATCGTCTTCACGAGCGACCAGGCGCCCGGTTCCCGCCTTCCGGGTGACTGGGGCGGTCTCGTCCTGAACGGACGGGCGCCCGTGAACTGCCCCGGTGGCGAGTGCCTCGCCGAGGGCCTCTCCGGCACTCCCTTCGGCGGCAACGAGCCCAACGACTCGACCGGCATCATGCGCTACGTCCGGATCGAGTTCGCGGGACGCATCCTCAGCACGGACAACGAGCTCAACGTCCTCACGATGAACGGCCTCGGCCGCGGCACGACGATGGACCACGTCCAGGCGCACATGGGCCTCGACGACGCCTGCGAGTGGTTCGGCGGCACGGTCAACATGCGGTACCTCGTGTGCGACGGCGGCGCCGACGACACCTTCGACTTCCAGCTCGGCACCGCGGGCAACGTGCAGTACGCCTTCGGTCAGCAGAACTCGGGCAACCTGGACGCCGCGGGCAGCCACGGCTGGGAGGGCGACAACAACG
>JAGWVP010000746.1 GCA_018970825.1 bacterium
GGCAAGCTCGCGCCGCCGGCCGTCGAGGTGACGCCCGAGACGCCGCTCATGGTCATCTACACCTCGGGCACCACCGGACTGCCCAAGGGCATCCTGAACAACCACCTGAAGCTGCTCGCGATCGGCATGGCCGTGTCCTCGAACCTGGGACTCGGCCAGGACGACGTCGGCTACGCCTGCATGCCGCTCTTCCACTCGAACGCGATGTTCCTCGGCTTCATGCCGGCGTTCTGGGTGTGCGGTGCGCTCTCGATGCGGGAGCGCTTCAGCGCGTCGTCCTTCCTGCCCGACGTGCGCCGCCACGGGGTCACCTACTGGAACTACGTCGGCGAGCCGGTGCACTACGTGCTGGGCGCGGTCGAGAAGCAGTACGGAGGCGACCTCGCGAAGATCCGCGCCGAGGTGACGAACGACCCGAAGAACACGCTGCGCTGGGCGGTCGGCAACGGGGCCGCGGCGCCCGACATCGAGCGCTTCATGGACTGGCTCGGGCTCGAGGACATGTTCGAGCTCTACGGCTCGACCGAGGCCGCGATCAGCACCTTCCGCAAGAAGGGCGACCCGCGCGGCTCGGTGGGCGAGGTGACCGACGCGGCGGTGCAGATCCTGAACGAGCGCGGCGAGTCCTGCCCGCCGGCCACGCTCGGCCCCGACGGCAAGATCACGAACTACGCGGCGGCGGTCGGCGAGATCTGCCGCGTCGCGGCCGACACAGGGCTCTTCCAGGGCTACTTCGACAACCCCGATGCGAACACGTCGAAGTACCGCGACGGCGTCTACCACTCGGGCGACCTCGGCCACATCCTCGAGCGCGACGGCAAGCGCTACCTCTTCTTCGACGGCCGCACCGACGACTGGATCCGCAAGGATGGCGAGAACTTCTCGGCGCTGCAGGTCGCGAGGCTCGTGCAGGAGCACCCGGACATCGTGCTCGCGGCCGCCTACGGCGTCCCCTGCGAAGTCTCCGACGAACTCGTCATGGTCGCGCTCAAGCTGCGGCCGGGGGCTACGTTCGACCCGAAGGCCTTCTTCGACTTCTGCGAGGACCAGGTCGTGAACGGCGGGATGGACCGCAAGTGGTTCCCCGACTTCGTGCGCCTGGTCGACGAGTTCGAGTACACGCAGACCGAGAAGATCCTGGTCCGCAATCTGAAGAAGGTGCACTTCGACCGCAACCGCCTGCCGAACGAGCCGCTGTATTGGCGGCGCCGCGGCGACGACGCGTACAAGCCGTTCGCGGCCGCGGACTACGCGGAGCTGCGCAAGGCCTACGCGGCGGCGGAGAAGCTCGACCTGCTGGATCGGTGAGGGCGGCTCGCCCGCCCCGTCGCGTTCGCGCGGCGAGGGCGGGCGGGTGCCGGTGCGCTCGCGGCCGAAGGTCTCGGGGCGCTCACGCCGGGTACGCCATCCCCAGCAGCCTCGCGAGCCCCTTCGTGCACGCGTTGTTCACGTCGTAGTCGTCGGGGATCGGAAGCCCGGCCTCGCGCACGAGCGCCACGACCTTCACCATGATGACCGCGAAGCGGAGTGCCGCGAAGACCTCGTAGTAGTGCAGGTCGCGCGCGGAGAAGCCGGTCAGCGACTCCCAGCG
>JAGWVP010000073.1 GCA_018970825.1 bacterium
CAGCCCTTCACGCCCAGGTCGACGAGTGCCGCGGACAGGCAGCGGTCGTCCCAGCCCATGCGGTGGACGTAGCGGAGCCCCGCGGGATCGAGTCCCGCGGGCGGCTCGAAGAGGGGGATGATCGTGCCGCGCGGCGGGTCGCGTCCCACCTTCCTCCACGCGCCGAGGTAGTAGAGGAGGACTGCGGCGAGGCCGGCCCAGGCGGCGAGCAGGTGGCGGTTGGCCTGCAGCCAGTCGTCGCGTCGCTCGGCGTCGGTCGGCTCGCGGACGAATCCCTTCGGAAAGCTCGCGACGATCGTGAGCCCCTCGAAGGCGTCGAGGGGGCGCGTCGCCTCGAAGCGGAGCGCTCCCGTCGAGTCGTCGACCTCCGAGGAGAGCGCGGCTTCGGTCGAGCCCGTGGGCCCGGTGTAGCCCTCGAGCCGCACGTCCTGTCGTCGGGCGTCGAAGGGCAGCACCACGTCGGCCCGTGCCCGCTCGATCGGGAAGCGCCAGCCGTTGCCGGTCACGTTCCAGTAGAGCTCGTCATGGTCGTCGAAGAAGCCGAGCTGGCGGCCGGTGCGGTAGCGGATCCGGTAGACGTGACGACCAGGCGCGAGGAGCGACTTCGGGTCGCCGACGCGGATGCGCACGCCGTTGGCCGTGCCCTCGGTGTCCCACGGCTCCGGCCGGCCGTCCCGCTCGACGTCCACGACCTCGAAGGGCACGCGGACCTTGGTCCCGAGCGGCCCGCCGTACTCGGTCGGGAAGTCGCGAAAGATGCCGCGCTTGATCTCGCGACCCTGCGAGGAGACCGCGATCGTCTCGGTCACGTCGAGCATCCCGTCCTGCCCGACGACGATGCGCGAGGCGAAGTCCTCGATGCGCTCCTCGCTCGGGTCGGGTGCGGCGATCGTCCGCGCGGCGCTCGCCGCGCCGAGTCCGAGGGCCACGAGGAGCGCGAAGAGCCGGACCGGCCCTCGCGTCCGAGGGCGGGACGGGCGTCGTCCGCTCAAAGCCGGACCTCCGGCGTCGCGCGCTCGAACGCGCTCTCGACCTGGAAGAACGGCTCGATCCGGAAGCCCGCCGCGCTCGCGACCAGGTTCGACGGGAACGACTCGACGGCCGTGTTGTAGTCGCGAACGGTGCCGTTGTAGTAGCGCCGCGCCATCTGGAGCTGGTTCTCGACCTCGACGAGGCGCGCCTGCAGGTCGAGGAAGCTCTCGCCGGCCCGCAACTCCGGGTAGGCCTCGACGATCGCGAGAAGGCTCCGCATCTGGGTGGCGAGCGCATTTTCGCCGTCCTGGAGTTCCCGCGAGGCGAGCGGCGTACCACGCGAGGGAGCCACTGTGGGAGCCTGCGCGCGGAGCCGCGTCACGTTCTCCAGCACGCCACGCTCGAACTCGGCATGCCCGCGCACGACTTCGGCCAGTCGCGGGACGAGATCGTGCCGCCGCGCGAGTTGCACGTCGACGCCGCTCCACGCCTCGCGTACGAGGTTGCGGTGCCGGACGAGGCGGTTGAAGGCGAAGACGCCTCCGATGCCGGCGAGCAGGAGGAGGACGAGCGCGAACGACGTCTCCATGGCGGCCCGGAGAATAGCACGGCCCCGCCGAGACATGGACCGGCCGGGCGAATGCGGGGGGCCGCCGGCCCGCGGGTGGGCACGTTCGCCGGACTTCGCAGCGCGTCGTCGCGCTTGCCTGTCGATGGCGGTCGGGGCTACCCTCGCCCGTGATCGCGCGACTCGGTCGCATCGGTCGGGGACTCGTTCGGGCCACGATCGCCCTGGCCTGCGTCGGTGCGACTGACCTCGTTCGAACTGCCGAAGGATCACGCCGCGAGCTACGGCGCCCGCGTGCGGGGCTTCGTCGTGCCGCCGACGACCGGGCTCTACACCTTATGGATCGCCTCGGACGACGAAGGGGCGCTGCTTCTCTCGCCCGACGAATCGGCGGCGAACGCCGTGCGGATCGCCTCGGTGCCGGGCTACACCTCGTGGCGCCAATGGACGCGTTACGCCGAGCAGCGTTCGGCGAAGATCCCGCTCGTCGCCGGGCACCGGTACTACCTCGAGGCGCGCATGAAGGAAGGCGGCGGCGGGGACCACCTCTCGGTCGCCTGGTCCGGGCCGGGCCTCTGCGGACCGGTGCCGGTGCCCGCGTCCGCATCGGTCGAATTCGCGACCCCGCAGTCGTCCTGCCCGCCGGTGCCGCGCGTCGGCTGCGCCGCGGCGCCGAAGAGCCAGGTGCTGCTGGCGGCCGCGGTGGACGCGCGAGGCGGACGGCTCCAGTGGAAGTGGGACAAGGGGACGGCGTCCCCGGGCGACTTCGGCTCACCGGTCGCGACCACCACGACGACCGTCTGCGCATGGGACGACCGGGGGTTGCTCGAGAGCGCGGTCGTCCCGCCGGGAGGACCTGCGGCACGCGTCCCTGCTGGAAGTCGTCGACGCGTGGTCACGCCTACGCGGACAAGGCGAGGGGCACCGACGGCGTGGGCAAACTCTCGCTGCTCGGATCGACGATGCCCGCCAAGGGGTCCGTCCAGGTGGATGCGCGCGGCGCCGCGGTCGCGCCGTCGCTCCCGGTGCAGGGGGCGCTCGTGGTCCAGGTCGCGAACGACGCGAACACGAACTGTTTCGGCGCGACCTACCCGACGGCGTCGGCGAAGACCTCCACGACGACGCAGTTCAAGGCACAGAGGCGCTGAGGCGGCCTGCCCGCGGCGTCAGCGGCAGGCGGTGCGGCTCGCATCTCCGTCGCAGCGCGGACGCACCGCCCCGGGCCCGTTCCACGCGACCGTCGTGCAAGCGGGGGATGCGCCGAGGAACACCGACGCGGTCATCGCGGCCGGGCCGGGGAGGGCTCGCGTCGCCCCGCTCGCGCGCAGCGAGATCGAGAGCCGCCCGCCGCCCAGGTCGCGCACCACGACCTGCCGCACGCCGTCGTGCGCGCCGGTCGCGTCGACGAACTTCCACCGGTTTCCGGCCGCGGCCGAGGTCCAGCCGGCCCCGCCGGGGATGGTCGCGTCGAGCACGCCGTCGACGACGACGCGGAGGCCGCTCGACGCGGGTGAGCCGCCGCCTGCCCCGGCCGACAGCTGCGCCTCTCCGGAGAGCACGAGTTTCCATGGGCTCGCCGCGACGCGCAGCACGGGGCGCGCGAGCGCGATGCCGCTCGTGCACGTGGAGCCGCCGCCACCCCCGCCGCCCGTGCCGGCCTTCCATGACTGCAGCAGGGCGTGCAGCGCCGCCGGCTCGTTGGTCGGCTCCGTGTCGCCGGTCTGGCTCGCGGTGTTGATGCCGTGGCAATTCGCGCAGACGCGAACCTCGCCCGACTGGAGGCTCACCCAGTTGCGCTCTCGGACGACGGGCGTCCCGGCGCCGTCGACGAGCTGCCAGGAGAGCGCGCGTCCCGCGGGGACGATCGCCGCGACCGAGCCGTCGGGCGACACCGCGACGCTGCCCGCGGGCCCGCCCTGGGGCTCGGAGACGCCGGTCGCGTGCATGGCGCGCGCGAGCACGCGGCGCCCCGGCTGCGGCGAGTCGACGCCGCCGTAGCCGCGCAGCGCGTCGGCCTGGAAGACCTGCAGGTGGGCGACGTCGTAGACGGTGCCAGGCGCCCCGATCGACTGCACGCCGCCGGGCACGCGGAGGTTGAACGGCTGCTGGCGGTCGGAGCGGTCGCGCTGGGTCACGTCGCGGCTCACGATCAGCGCGAGCCCGCGCTCGCGCAGCCAGGCGCGGAACTCGGTCACGTCGACGCCCTCGTCCGCGAACACCGTGCTCTCGATCGCGGGGAGCGGCACCTGCCGGGTGGGCGGCTTCGTCCGGGCGACGACCTCGACGGCGTCGAGCTCCCAGAGGTTTCCCGAGAAGCTCGCGGGCTCGTCGGGCGTCCACCACGTGATCGACTTGGAGAGACCGGGCGTGAGTGCCGCGCCGGCACCGAGGAAGGCGCCGTTCGACTGCAGCTGCTTCAGGCGAAAGGCGTAGTTCCAGGCGGGTGCCTGGGTCGTGCCCGTGTTGGCGAGCTGGCCGGTCGCGGCCGTGTGCGACGCGACGATCGACCCGTCGGAGAGCGGGAGCGGATTGCGGAAGTAGCCGGTCGCCTGCGGGACCTGCGCGTCGTTCCGCGTGGGCGTGACGGCGACGAGCGTCATCGCGTCGGGGTTCGTGCCCGGCGTGCCGCCGGTCAGACGCAGGATCACGCCTCCGGAGCCCGTGCCGAATTCCGGGGCGTTCGTCGCGAGGTACTGGCCCGGGTGCGTGGGGTCCTCGCGCAGGTGGAGCAGTCCGCCGTCGCCGCCGATCTCGAGCTGGTTCGCGTGGAACGAGGGCGGCACGTCGTAGGTCAGGTTCGGGTCGGTGAGGAAGCTGCCGTCGGTGTAGGTGCCGCCGAGCTCGTGGCGTCCCACGTGGTTCAAGGTCTCCTCGCCGGTGCCGTCCTCCTCGATCTGCCAGGGGAAGAACTGGTTGAACGTGTGGAGCGAGAGCGCGGACGACCAGGCCGGGTCGTTCACGGAGCGCGGCTCGGGGAAGACCTCGGCCCCGGCGACCGCCGTCGTCTTCGTCGCGGAAGCGGACTCGCCCGCCCAGGTGAAGGCCCCGTAGGCGGCCGCGACCCCGGCCGCGTCGCCCTGCTGGTCGCGCTGCAGGTGGTCCCAGCGCGTGAAGACGACCCGCCCGAAGGAGTCGAGGGACACCGACATGAGACCGCTCGGGGCGTGCTCGAGGAGCCGCAGGTCGCCCGTCTCCTCGTCGAGCGACCAGAGGCCGGCGACGGTCGGCGCGGACTCGTACTCGTCGCGCTGCGGGTAGAGGTGGGTCTCCCCGGTCGGCGTGCGGTCGGACACGAAGAGGATCCGGCCGTCGGTGCCATAGGCCGGCGAGACGTTGTTGTAGGCCGGCTGGCCCGCGATCTTGCGGATCTGCGCGGCCTGGCCCGTGCCGAGTCCGGTCACCTCGTAGACCTGCCAGAGGAAGGTTCCGACCTGGTAGCGCTGGGTCGGTGCGCCGACGACCATCGAGAACAGCGCCTTCGTGCCGCTCCAGTGCACGCACGGCTCGCGCACCGCGATTGCGTTCGCGCCCTGCTGTCCGGCATTCCCGTAGCCCGCCTCGGCGGTGAGGAATCGCAGGCTGCCGTCGGTCGCCCGCAGGACGAGGTCGCCGCCGCGGGGGGCGGCCTCCATCGTCGGGACGTGGTTCCCGAAGGCGCTCGTCACGGAGCCGAAGCTGCCGGCCGGTACCTGGGTGACGAACAGGATCGGGTTCGGGGCGGCCTGCGAGGTCGACGCGATGCACGCGAGTGCGGCGAGCGCGGTCGAGAAGGTCCGCGCGACGGAAGGCCGCGTCGGGGCTCGGTCTCGGGGAATCCGGATCCTCATCGCCGACCTCCGTCTTCGTCGCCCCCTGCGGAGCCCTTCTCCTCAGAGGTGTGCGACCGTCCCGGGAGCGTCCCCGCCGCCCGGGCAGCCGCACGGATCCGACTCGCCGAAAGAGCCTGCCGCATGTCCGGAGAAACGTGAAGGGGGCGAGGGGCCTCCCGGCCTCGATTGAAAGCCGTCGCCCCCGGCCGTACTTCGACCGGGTCTCCTCTCGGAGGTCCCGATGAAACTCGGCATCCTGCTCTTTCCCTCTCCCGGCGGCTCCGCTGCGCTCGCGCGCATGGCCGAGACGATGGGCTTCGACAGCCTGGTCTTCGCCGACACGCAGAACCTGACCCCCGAGGTCTGGGGTCAGCTCATGCTCGCCGCGCGCGACACCGAGCGGATCGAGCTCGGTACCGGCGTGACGAACCCCGGGACCCGCGACGTCGCCGTGACGGCCTCGGCCGCGCTCGCGCTGCAGGTCGAAAGCCGCGGCCGCGCGGTCTGCGGCATCGGCCGGGGCGACTCCTCGCTCGGAAAGATCGGTCGCGCCCCGGTGCCGGTCGCCGACTTCGAGGTGTGCCTGCGCCGGCTCCAGGGATACCTGCGCGGCGAGGTCGTCGATCGCGACGGGACGCCGAGCCGCCTGGAGTGGCACGGCGACGCGGCCGTCCCGAAGGTCCCGGTCGAGGTCGCCGCCACCGGCAAGCGAGTGATCGAGGTCGCGGCGTGTCACGCCGACCGAATCGTGTTCGCGATGGGCGCCGACGAGGAGCGCCTCGCCCGCGCGATCGAGACGGCGAGGCGGGCGGCGACGGAAGCCGGTCGCGACCCCGACGCGATCGAACTCGGCGCCTGGGTGAACGCGGTCGTCCACCCGGATCTCGCCGCGGCACGCGCGGCGGTTCGGGGCGGACTTTCGGTCTTCGCGCACTTCTCGGGCTTCGAGGGCATGAAGCCGGAGGCGATGGAGCCGGGTCTGCGCGAGGCGGCCCTTCACCTCCGCGAGCGGTACGACATGGCCGGTCACGCGCTCGCCTCCTCGTCGCACGCGCGCGCGCTCGACGACGACTTCGTCGACCGCTTCGGCATCGTCGGCCCGGTCGAGACCGCACTGCCGCGCTTCGAGCGGCTCGCGGCGCTCGGCCTCGACTTCTGTCGCGTCGTCCCCGGATCGCGCGACGCCCCGATGGAGGTCGTGAGTTCGTCGCTCGTGACGCTCGCCTCGGTGGTGCGGCCCGGCGTGGCCTGAGACGGGCGCCGTCGTCGAGCGGAGCGCCGCGTTCGCCCGGGGCGAGCCGCGCGCTCTTCAGCGTACGACGAGCGCCGCGCCGGCGAGCATGACGAAGATCCCGGCGATCCGGCTGCCGTCCATCGGCCGGTGCACGGCTCCGAGCAGCCCGAAGTGATCGATCGCGGCCGCCAGCAGGAATTGGGAGACGAGGATCAGGGTGAGGCCGCGGCCCGCACCGAGGCGCGGGACGACGAAGCCGATCGCGCCGACGATGAGGAGTCCCAGCACGCCGTTGGTCCACACCCACCAGGGGAGGTTCGCCGCCCCCTTCGTCTCGAGCCCGCCCGTCGCGAACGCGAGCAGGAGTGCCACGAGCCCGCCGCTCGCGTAGGTGAAGGTGACGCTCGTCCTCGTTCCGAGCGCGGTGTCGACGATCCCCATGCAGTGGGCCTGGAGGGTGATCGCGAGGCCGCCGACGAGCGCGACGAGCGGATGCAGGAACTCTCTCATGCGGCCCGGATGCCAGAGGCCGGACGACCTGTCGAGCGGCTCACGACCTCGCGATCACCGGGTCGTGCCAGCCTCCGGGAGGAGCCGTTCGGGCGGCGTCCTGCGGACCCCAGGTGTGGGGTTCGTAGTCCTGGACCGGCGTGTCGGCGGCGAGCGCCGGGTCGACGATCCGCCAGGCCTCTTCGACGTAATCCTCGCGTGCGAAGAGCGTCTGGTCGCCGGACATCGCGTCGGTGAGAACCCGCTCGTAGGCGTCCATGTCGAGGGCCCCCGTGTGGCCCGAACCCTCGATCTCGGCGGAGATCCCCTTCGTCTCGCTGTCGGGGGCGATGAAGTTCATGCCGAAGCCGAGCTCGATCGTCGGGCTGATGCGGAAGCGGAAGTGGTTCGGCTCGAGCGGGACGTTCCTGTACATGGTCGGGGGGCGCCGCAGCCGAACGAAGACCTCGGTGCAGGTGACCGGCAGGTTCTTGCCGGCCCGGACGTGGAAGGGCACGCCGCGCCAGCGCCAGTTGTCGATCTCCAGCCGGAGCGCGGCGAAGGTCTCGGTCGTCGATCCCTTCTTCACTCCGGGCTCGTCGAGGTAGCCGCGGAACCTGCCGCGCAGGAGGTCCTCGGTCGCGAGCGGGGGGATCGCCTTCAGGACCTTCACCTTCTCGTCGCGGATCGACTGGCTGTCGGCGCGCACCGGCGGCTCCATCGCGAGGTTGCACATCACCTGGAAGAGGTGGTTCTGCACGACGTCGCGCACCGTGCCCGTCGCGTCGTAGAAGCCGCCGCGACCCTGCACGCCGAAGTCCTCCGCCATCGTGATCTGCACGCTCTCGACGTGCTCGCGGTTCCAGATCGGCTCGAGAAACGCGTTCGAGAAGCGGAAGAAGAGCATCGTGTGGACCTGCTTCTTCCCGAGGTAGTGGTCGATCCGGTAGACGTCGTCCTCCTCGAACGCGGAGTGGAGGATGCCGTTCAGCTCCCGGGCCGAGGCGAGGTCGCGGCCGAAGGGCTTCTCGACGACCACCCGTGCGCCCCCGGCACACCCCGACTGCACGAGCTGCTCGACGACGCCTCCGAAGAAGGCAGGCGGGATCGCGAGGTAGTGCGCCGGGTGTTTCGCGTCGCCGAGCGCCTTGCGGAGCGACCGGAAGAGGGCGGGGTCCGAGAAGTCGCCCCCGACGTACCGCAGGCGCGAGAGAAGCTTCTCGAACGCCGGGGGATCGATCTCCGAGTGCTTCTCGATGCTGTCCTTCGCGCGCGCGCGGAGCTGCTCGTCGGTCCAGCTCTCCTTCGCGACGCCGATCACCGGGACCTCGAGGTTGCCGCGCCGGGCCATGGCCTGGAGCGACGGAAAGATCTTCTTGAAGGCCAGGTCGCCGGTCGCGCCGAAGAAGACGAGGGCATCCGATGGGGTCTTGTCCATCGGAGGATTCCTATCCCAACGGGCGGAAGCCGCGCGAGCGCTGCCCGACCAGCCTCGGGGTCGGCCGGGCCGGCGCGACCACGGCGGGAGGGTGCTTGACCGGGCCCGAGGGCCACGAGTAGGCGGGCGCATGCACTCGACTCGTCGCTCGCTCGTCACGAACCTCCTCCCCCTCGCGCTCCTCCTCGCCTGCGGGAGCGGAGGAGGCGGCGGCTCCGGCTCGCCTCCGCCCGCGACCCCCACGCCCGCGCCGTCCCCGACCGGCACCCCGGTCCCGACCGGGGAGTTCGCCGCCTTCGAACGCGAGATCCAGGCCTTCGTCGACGAGCGCGAGGACGTCGAGGGAGTCGGCGCGATCGTCGTCGACCGCGATCGCGGGGTGGTCTACCGGCGCGCGTTCGGAACCTTCACCGAGGACCGCATCTACCTGCTCGCCTCGGCGAGCAAGATGGTCACGGCCGGCGTGCTCCTGAGACTTTCCGAGCAGGGCCTGCTCGACCTCGACGCACCGGTCGCGGACGCCGTGCCGTGGGGAGCCGGCAACCCCTCGATCACGCCGGCGCAGCTCATCTCGAACAGCTCGGGCCTGGTCGGGCTCGCGCCGAATCCCGCCTACCCGCCGTATCTCTGCCAGTACCTCTCGGCAGGCTCGATCCAGGACTGTGCGCGCCAGATCTTCACGACGGCCGCCGACGACGCCGACGTGATCCCGCCCGACACCACCTTCCGCTACGGAGGCGCGCAGTGGCAGGTCGCGGGCGGCCTCGCGGAGGCCGTCTCGGGCGAGAGTTGGGCCGACCTGGTGCGGGAGATCTACGGCGAGCCCTGCGGCCTGCGGACCTTCGGCTACGGCAACCACTTCGTCCAGCTCCGGCCCGGTCCGACCGGCTACCCGTCGGGCTTCGACGGGGACCCCGGTCGTCTCGATCCGACCGACAACCCCAACATGGAGGGAGGCGCGTACTCGGACATCGACGACTACGCGAAGCTGCTCCTCATGCACCTGCGCGGCGGCGTCTGCGACGGCGGGCGCGTGCTCTCGGAGGAGTCCGTCCGTCGCATGAGGACCGACCGGCTCGCGGAGTGGGGCGGCGGGACCGGCGTCGGCTTCGAGGGGTACGGTTTCGGCTGGTGGGTCGACCGGGAGGATCCCGCGCTCGCCATCGACCCGGGGGCCTACGGCTCGGTCCCGTGGATCGACGAGCGACGCGGGTACGCCGCGTTCCTCGCGCTCGAGGCGACCGACTCGACGGGGCTGCAGCTCTTCTCCCGCGTCCTCGCGCATGCCAACGCGGCGATCGACGCGAGCCGCTAGGACGTCCTCGTGAAGATCCTCGTCACGGGATCCAACAGCGGCTTCGGGATGCTCGCGGCGCTCTCGTTCGCGAGGCTCGGGCACCCGGTCGTCGCGACCATGCGCAACGTCGACAAGGGCGGCGACCTGCGTGCCGCGGCGGGGAAGGAGGGGCTG
>JAGWVP010000074.1 GCA_018970825.1 bacterium
CATCCTCGTGATCACGACGGACGACGTCGGGTACTGGAACGTCGCCGCCTACAGCCACGGGCTGATGGGCGTGCCCACGCCGAACATCGACCGCCTCGCCCGGGAGGGCCTGCTGTTCACGGACCACTACTCCGAGCCGACCTGCACGCCGGGTCGTTCGGCGTTCATCACGGGGCAGCGCCCGATCCGGACGGGTCTCACGACCGTCGGCATGCCCGGGTCGCCGATCGGGCTCGACCGGCGCGACCCGACGCTCGCGGAGGTTCTCCGGCCGCTCGGCTACCGCACCGGGCAGTTCGGCAAGAACCACCTGGGCGACCGCAACGAGCACCTGCCGACCGTTCACGGCTTCGAGGTGTTCTACGGGAACCTCTATCACCTGAACACCGAGGAGGAGCCCGAGCTCGGCGACTGGCCGAAGGACCCGGGGTTCGACGAGCGCTACCGCCCGCGCGGCGTGTTGGACTGCACGGCCACCGAGAAGGACGACCCGACGGTCGACCCTCGCTTCGGCCGCGTCGGGAAGCAGACGATCCGCGACACCGGACCGCTCACGCGCAAGCGGATGGAGACGGTGGACGACGAGTTCCTCGACCGGGCGGTCGCGTTCATGCGCTCGGCCGTCGAGGAGAAGAAGCCGTTCTTCGTCTGGCACAACCCGACGCGGATGCACATCTACACGCACCTGCGCGAGGAACGCCGCGGCCAGGCGGCCCCGTACACGTCCGAGATGGACGTCTACGG
The DNA here is from genome assembly GCA_018970825.1 of bacterium. GTDB lineage: Bacteria > Desulfobacterota > Binatia > UBA12015 > UBA12015 > REEB422. Next base: position 745 of record JAGWVP010000074.1, read on the forward strand.
CAGCGGCATGATGGAACTCGATGCCCAGGTGGGCCGGCTCCTCGCGGAACTGGAGACGCTCGGCGTGGCCGGCGACACGATCGTGCTCTTCACCTCCGACAACGGCGCCATGTCGCGCTGGTGGCCCGACGGGGGCACGACGCCGTTTCGCGGCGAGAAGGCGACCACCTGGGAGGGGGGCGTGCGCGTGCCGCTGCTCGTGCGGTGGCCCGCGAAGATCCCGGCGGGCAAGGTCTCGAACGGCATCCAGGACAACACGGACCTGTTCGTGACGCTCGCGTCCGCGGCCGGCGTCGAGGACGTCGCAAGGCAGCTGCGGGCGTCGCACAAGGTGCACGTCGACGGCGTCGACAACCTCGCGCACTGGACGGGGACCGCGCCGTCGGCCCGCAACACTTATCTCTACTACAACGAGGCCGAGCTCACGGCGATCCGCATCGGGAACTGGAAGTCGCACATGAAGGAGCGGGCGGGGTTCTTCGACTACAACCGCCCGTCGGCGCGCATCTTCAACCTTCGCATGGACCCTCTCGAGAAGCAGGAGGGCTGGAAGTCCGAGGAGATCGCGATGCGGCTCGGCATCGCCTGGGGCGGGCAGGTGCAGGACGCGCTCGCCGCATGGTTCAAGACGCTCGAAGAGTTCCCGCCGCGCCAGAAGGGGGGCACGCTGACCCCCGGGGAATCGACCTACGCCGATTGAGGCGCAGGTCCGGACGCGCGGCAGGCGACCGGGCGAGGCTCCGGTCGCGACGGCAGGCGTCGCGCGCATCCGTCGCAGCATCGTCGGGCCCGGGATCGCGCTGCTGCTCGTCGTGGCGCTCGTTCCCGCGTCGGCCGGGGCGGGGGAGATGGGGCGCTACGCGCCGTCGTCCTGGTCGCCGCGCGACCTGATCTCGGCGCCGGGCGGCACGGCGGGCGTCGCGCCCTACTTCTCCTACTACCTGGCCGAGAGGGCGCGCACCGGGAACGGCACGGTCGTCGACGGGCGCGACGGCATCGACGTCGGCGCGAACTCGTGGATGTTCACGCCGGTGTTCTTCTACGCGCCGCGGGTGCGGCCCCTCGGCGCCGACTGGGCGATCACGGTGGCGCCCGCGTTCGGCGAGGCGGGAGCGAATGCCCGCCTGACCGCGTTCGGGCAGGACGTCACGCTCTTCGACAACCGCGATACGGGTTGGGGCGATCTCTACGTCATCCCCGCGAACCTGAGCTGGCACCTCGGCCCGAAGTGGGTGCTCTCCGCGCAGTACGCCTTCTGGGCGCCCGTGGGCGAGTACTCCCCGAAGCGAGCGGACAACGTCGGTCTCGGATACTGGAGCCACGACTTCCGCGGCACGGTGTCGTCCTTTCCCCATGGAAATCCCGGGCTGCTGCTCTCCGCGTCGTTCCTCGTCGAGGTGAACGGTCGCAAGGAGGGATTCGATCTTCGTCCCGCGCCGCATGCGACACTCGAACTCGGCGCGTCGAAGGCGTTCTCGGAGCGGTTGATCGCGGGCGTGAACCTGGGCGGCCTGTGGGAACTCGGGAGCCCGTCGGGCTCGGACGCCGCAGAGGACGGGCAGGACAGGCTGTTCAACGCGTCCCTCGAGGTCTCCTGGTGGTTCGTTCCCGGGCGGATCGGGGCGATGGCGAGGGTGATCCAGGAGTTCGCCGTGCGCGACCGCTTCGAGGGCACGACCTTCACGGCCGGCGTGAACTACGTCGTCGGACCGTGACTGGTCCGCTCGCGGCGCGATTCCCCCGCCGACCGGGCCGGCCGACGCCGGTCGCCGGCCGTCGCACCGCGGAGCGCGCGGGCGCCGCCGGGAAGCGCCAGGGCGCGGCGCGATCGCACCGCCGGTGCGCTCAGCCGAAGACCGCGGGCCGCCGCCCGGCCCACGGCGCGGCTTCCTCGAGGCCCGCCGCGACCGACAGCAGCAGGTCCTCGCGGCCGTAGGCGGCGGCGAGCTGCGCTCCCACGGGCAGGCCGTCCGCGGTCCAGTGGAGCGGCAGCGAGATCGCGGGTTGTCCCGAGAGATTGAACGGCGAGGTGTACGCGCCGTAGGGCGCTGCGCGCAGGAAGGCGCGCAGGGGATCGTCGGGCGTGGACGTGATCCAGCCGATCTCCGGCGGCGGCTGCGCGGTGGTCGGCGTGACGAGCAGGTCGAAGCCTTCGTCCCACCAGGCGGCGAGCCTGCGCCCGAACGCGTGCACCTCGTCGATGCAGTCGAGCAGCTGCGGGGCCGTCATCTCGCGCGAGCGCTCGGCGAGCGCCCAGGTGAGCGGCTCGACGTCCGCGGGGCCGAGCGTGCGGCCGAGCCTGCGACCCCACGCCTCGACCGCCTGCGCGACGTTCGCGCCGACGATCCGCACGTAGTTCATGATCGTCGAGGGGTCGTCGAGAGCCGCGGGATGCGCCTCGACGACCTCGTGGCCGAGATCGCGCAGCAGCGACGCCGCGCGATCGGCCGCGGCTCGGCACTCGGGGTGGAGTTCGAGGCCGCGGTTCGCGGGGGGCTCGCGCAGGACGCCGATCCGCAGGCGTCCCGGTCGCGCGACGATCGCCTCCCGGAAGGGGCGCCCCGGAGGCGGGGCGAAGTAGGGGTCGCCGAGCTGCGGACCCGCGACCGCGTCGAGCAGCGTCGCCGCGTCCCGCACCGAGCGCGTCACCGCGAATTCGACCGAGAAGCCGCTCCAGCGCTCGCCCGCGGCAGGGCCGAACGAGCAGCGGCCGCGCGTCGTCTTGAGCCCGACGAGCCCGCAGGAGGAGGCCGGGATGCGGATCGACCCGCCGCCGTCGCTCGCGTGGGCGAACGGCACGATGCCGGCTGCGACGGCGGCCGCGGAACCGCCGCTCGAGCCGCCCGCGCCGTGGCCCAGGTTCCACGGGTTGCGCGTCGGCGGGAAGGCATCGGGCTCGGTGGTCGGCAGCAGGCCGAGCTCGGGCGTGCTCGTGCGGCCGAGCGTGACGAGACCCGCCTGCTCGAACCGGCGCACGAGCCAGGCGTCGGTCGTCTCGCGGAACTCGGCCTCGTGCAGGACGCGCATGCCGCCCGAGAAGCGGCGTCCGGCCTGCGTGCCGCCGAGGTCCTTCAGCAGGAAGGGCACGCCGCGAAAAGGCCCGTCGGGCAGGTCGGCGCTCTTCGCGCGTGCGCGCGCCGCGTCGAGGTCGCGGTGCACGACGGCGTGGATCTCGGGGTCGATGCGCAGCAGCCGCTCGATCGCGCCTCCGACGAGCTCGGCGGGCGAGATCTCCCCGCGGCGGACGAGCTCGGCCTGGGCGGTGGCGTCGAGCGCTGCGATCTCCTGCGACTGCGGCATGGTTCCTCCTCGATGCGCCCGGAGGGTCCGGGGCGCGGGTGCACGACGAAAGCGCCTGCGTGGGGGAGACGCAAACCCTCCGTGCCCCCGGACGGTTCGCGACAGGCCGCGCGCTCGGGGCTCCGCCGCGCCGCGCGGGCGATCGGGCGAAGGGCTCCGGGCCCGGCTCAGTCGAGGTGGGCGCGTGCGAGCAGGTCGAGCGGGTGCTCGACGCGCACGTCGATCCCGCGGGAGAGTGCGCCCGATCGCACCTGGACGAGGCAGCCCGGGTTCGCCGCGGCGACGACCTGCGCCCCGCTCGCCACGACCGCGTCGATCTTGCGCTCGAGCAGGCGCGCGGCCATGTCCGGCTCGGTCAGGTTGTAGGTCCCGGCGCTGCCACAACACAGCTCGGACTCGCGCAGCGGCACGAGCGGCTTCTCGCAGACCGCGCGAAGGAGCGCGCGCGGCTCCTCTCGGACCCCCTGGCCGTGCACGAGGTGGCACGGATCGTGGACGGCGACGGTCTCGGCGATCCGCCGCCTGGGCTCGGGCAGTCCGAGTCGCGCGAGCAGCACGAGCGGGTCGATCGTCTTCGCGGCGAGCGCGCCCGCGGCCGGTTCTTCCGCGAGCAGGTGGCCGGCCTCGCGCAGGTGGGCACCGCAGCCGGCCGCGCTCGGAAGGATCCAGTCGACACGCTCGCCGCCGACCGAGCGGAGCAGCGCGCGCAAGCGCGCGCGCGCGTCGTCGGCGCGTCCGAGGTGGTGGGGCAGGGCGCCGCAGCAGCCCGATCCGTGGGCGACCCGCACGCGGACCCCGGCGGCCGCGAGGAGGCCGACGGTCGCGCGAGCGGTCTCCGGGAAGAGCGTCTCCGCGACGCATCCGGGCAGGAAGAGCGCCGTTCCCCGGGGCGTCCCGACGGGCTCGACGACCCCGGGCAGGGCCGGCGTCCCGCGCGCGGGCGGCACGGCCGCGGCGAACGCGAGCAGCGACCCGGCGCGCGTCCCGTGCAGCCTGCGGGCCGCGCGCGCCAGCAACGAGGCGCCGCCGACCGCGCGCAGCGGTGCGAAGGCGATCCGGCGGGCGACCGGGTGCACGAGCAGGGAGGCGAGCGCGCGTCGCGCGGCGCGCACGGCCGCGGGCCGACGGTCCTCGATCCACGGCCGCGTGGCGCCGATCACCGTGCCGTAGGGAACTCCCGAGGGGCACGCGGTCTCGCAGGCGAGGCAGCCGAGGCAGGCGTCGAGGTGGCGCGTCACCTCGGTCGTCGGCTCGATGCGACCTTCCTCGAGCGCGCGCACCAGGTGGATGCGGCCGCGCGGCGAGTCGGCCTCGCGGCCGGTCTCGACGTAGGTCGGGCAGGCATCCTGGCAGAGCCCGCAGTGCACGCAGGCGAGCAGCGGCGCGGTGTCGACGAAACGTCGCTGCGTGCCGCGCGGCTCGGGCGGGCACACGGACACGCCGTCGCCGGCCCCGTTCTCGCGACTCGTCTCCGCCATCGCGGCCCCCTAGACCCCGCCCGGCAGGCGGCCCGGCGACAGGATGCCGCCGGGGTCGAGCGCGCGCTTCACGCCGCGCACGAGCGACAGGGACTCGCCCGGGTCGCCCCAGGGATCGGCGTCGCCGACCAGCCGCGGCTTCACCCCGGCGCTCGCCCGCTCGACCACGACCGCGGCGTCGGGATCCTCGCGGCGCGCGCGCAGCGCGCGGAGGACCGGGGCGACCGCGACCGCGTCGGGGATCGCGGCGCGCGCGATCCCGCTCGCGACCTGCGCCGAGAGCGGCGCGCGCACCCCGCAGTCGCGCGCGGCCCGCGCGAGCGACTCGAGGGCGAGGCCGGTGCGGTCGGGCAGCGTCGAGACGCGCAGGATCGCGGCCGCCTCCCGGAGCGGGAACGCCGCGAGTTCCGCGCGGCGCGCCGCGGCGTCCTCGACCTCGACCGCGTGGTGGCCCGGCCTGTCCGCCTCGGCGCGAGCGAGGAGCAGTCCGCAGGCGACTTCCGGGGGGAGGCCCGCGCAACCGAACACGACGCGGGTGGCCGGTCCGCCGTCCTCCGCGACCAGTTCGAGCCACGCGGGCTCGAACGCGTCCCGCATCGCGAGTGCCAGGTCGCAGGCCTCGCGCGGGCTCGCGACCTCGACCTCGACGGCGCCTTCCCGCGCCGGCACCGGTACGGTCTTGAAGGTCGCCGCGAGCACGACGCCGAGCGACCCCAGCGCCCCGACGTGGAGCCGGGGCAGGTCGTAGCCGGCGACGTTCTTCACGACGCGGCCCCCGCCGCGCACCACCACGCCCTCGCCCGAGACCGTCTCGATCCCGAGCAGGAGGTCGCGCACGCCGCCCTGCGAGGCGCGCAGCGGTCCCGCGAGGTTCGCCGCGACGAGCCCGCCGACGGTCGTCTCCGCGGGCGCAGGCGGGTCGAGCGGAAGCCACTGCCCGGCCCGGCGCAGCCGCTCGTCGAGCGCGGCGAGCGTGCAGCCGGCTTCGACCGTCACCGTCATGTCCGCCGCGTGGTGTTCGACGACCCGGTCCACGCGGTCCATCCGCAAGAGGAGGCCGAGGTGGCGGGGCGGCGCGCCGATCGAGAGGTGGCGGCCGCGCCCGCTCGCCACCAGCGCGATGCGGCCGCGAGCCGCGATCGCGACCGCGCGCCGCGCCTGCTCCGCGTCCGCCGGGCGCACCACCGCGAACGGGGCGACTCCGTCGACGAGGTCGCCTGGTCCGGCCTCGCGCACGGCGTCCGCGCCGAGTTCGGAGGCGAGCGCCGCGAGCGCCGCGGCGTGATCGCCGGGCGGCGCGCTCACATCGCCGCCTGGCGGCGCGGAGTCCGCGCCTCGACGCAGACCTTCGCGTCCGGGACGACCTTGTGGGGATTCGCCCGCCCCTCGGGATCGAACACCGCCTTGAGCCGCGTCATCGCGAGCAGGTCGTCGGGAGAGAACAGCAGCGGCATCTGCCCGATCTTCTCGACGCCGATCCCGTGCTCGCCCGAGAGGCTGCCGCCCAGCGCCACGCAGGCCGCTAGGATCTCGTGCCCGGCCTCGATCACGCGCCGCACCTCGTCGGCGTCTCGCTCGTCGAACAGGATCACCGGGTGGATGTTGCCGTCGCCGGCATGGAGCAGGTTGCCGATCCGCAGCCGGTGGCGCTCCGCGGTGGCGGCGATCGCGCGCACGATCTCGGGCAGGCGGCTGCGGGGCACGACGCCGTCCTGCGTGCAGTAGTTGGGTGCGAGCCGTCCGACCGCGCCGAACGCGCGCTTGCGCGCCTTCCACAGGAGCGCGCGCTCCGCCTCGTCGCGCGCGACCCGGATCTCGCGCGAGCCGTTGCGGCGGCACACCGCGGAGACCGCCTCCGCCTGCTCCTCGAGCCCGGCCGCCGGCCCGTCGAGCTCGACCAGCAGCACCGCGCCGGCGTCGGCCGGGAATCCCGCGGAGAAGGCCTGCTCGACCGCCTGGAGGACCAGGCGGTCCATCATCTCGAGCGCGGCGGGCACGATGCCCGAGGCGATCACGTCCGACACCGCCTCGCTCGCCGCGTCCACCGAGTCGAAGATCGCGAGCAGCGTTCGCACGGCCTCCGGCGCGCGCACGAGGCGCAGGGTGGCGCGGGTCGTGATCCCGAGCGTGCCCTCGGAGCCGACGACGAAGCCGACCAGGTCGGGGCCCGGGCGGTCCTCGACCGCGCCGCCCAGGCGCACGACCTCGCCCGAGGGGAGCACGAGCTCGACGCCGAGCACGTGGTTCACCGTGACGCCGTACTTGAGCGTGTGCGGCCCGCCCGAGTTCTCGGCGACGTTGCCGCCGATCGTGCAGGCGGTCTGGCTCGAGGGGTCGGGAGCGTAGAGGAGGCGGTCGCCCTGCACCGCGCGGGTGACCCAGGAGTTCACGACGCCGGCCTGCGCGACGAGGCGACGGTTGCGCAGGTCGATCGACTCGATCTCCCGCAGCCGGCTCGTGCAGACCATGACCGGCGCCGCGAGCGGCAGCGTTCCGCCCGAGAGCCCGGTGCCGGCGCCTCGCGGCACGAACGCGATCCGCTCCTCGGCGAGCAGGCGCACGACGGCGGAGGTCTCCGCGGGCGTGCGCGGCAGGACGACGAGTTCGGGCGCGGCCCGCTCGAGCGTGTAGCCGTCGCACTCGTAGACCAGCAGCACGTCGTCGGCGTCGACCACGCCGTCGTCGCCGACCAGCGCGCGCAGCCGACGCGCGAGGACCCCGGTCGCCATGGGGCGTACCTAGCGCCGCGCGGCGGCGGGGCACAACCGGCGCTCGTGCCGCGCGATCGTCGGGGCGTGCACGCCGCCATGCCCTCGGCATCCGCCTCGGCCCGGCGCGCACGAGGCTCGCCGTCGCCGGGAGGATCGCGTCAGCCGCGCTGCGGTGCCGTCGCGTCCCCGCGCGACCAGAGCGCCCGGGCGCTCCTCCGCGCGATGCGCCAGCCGGCGGGCCCGCGTGCCAGTTCGTCCTCGTAGCGAATGCCGACGACCAGCTCGGCGGAGTCGTCGCCGCGCTCGCGCCGGTGGAACGCGATCGCGTAGCTCTCGCAGGAGGCCCGGTCGCCGTGCAGCTCGACGAGCTGGTTGCCGACGAAGTGCATCGTCGCGTCCCAGCGCCCGAGCGCGTCGGCGAGCGAGCGGAGCGCGTCCTCGACCGTGCCGGTCGCGAGGCTTCCCGCGTAGGGGGCTCCGGGCTCGAAGCAGGCGCGCACGAGATCGAGGTCGCGGCGATCGACGCCGCGCGCGTAGCGGAGCACGACGTCGCGCACCTCGCGGTCGTCCTGCAGGTGCCGGAGCGCCCCGGCCTCCTCCGGGCTCAACCTCGCGTCCGCCCGCCGCCGCCCGGGCCGAGCGCGCCGCGGCGGGCGAGCTCGTGCCAGTAGAAGGCGACCACCACCAGCGCGTGCGAGATGACGCCTTCCGCGACGAGTCGCGGCAGGTCCTCGACCGGGACCAGCTCGACCTCGGCCTCCTCGGTGCCGTCGAAGCTCGGCTTCGCGACGAGGGTCGCGCCGCGGGCGAGGAAGGTGTGGCAGCGGTTCCCCTGGATCGCCGGGTTCGGGTGGATCTGCCCGAGCGGCACGACGTCGTCGCTGTCGTAGCCGGTCTCCTCCAGCATCTCGCGCCGCGCCGCGTGCTGCGGCGACTCGTCCTCCGGGTCGACCATGCCGCCCGGAATCTCGAGCGTGAAGTCGGCGACCCCGTGGCGGTACTGGCGGACGAGCACGACCCGGTCGTCCGGCGTGATCGGCACGACGTTCACCCAGTCGCAGGCGTCGAGCACGAAGAAGTCGTGGTCGTCGCCGGTGCGCGGCGAGCGCGACCGGTCGCGCCGCAGCGAGAAGACGCGGCAGTTCCAGACGGTCTCGGACTCGAGCCGCTCCCAGGGGCGGATGCCGGGTCGCTTCGCCACGTCACTCCTCCCGGAACAGCCGCCGGAACTCGATCGCCGGACAGCGGTCCATGACGACGAGCAGGCCGGCCTCGCGCGCGCGGAGCGCCGCCTGCTCGTGGACGACCCCGAGCTGCATCCAGAGCGCGCGCGCCCGCACCTCGATCGCTTCCTCGACGATCGCGGGGACGTGCTCGGGGCGCCGGAACACGTCGACCACGTCGATCGCGCCCGGCACCGAGCGCAGGTCGGCGTACACTCGCTGCCCGAGGATCTCCTCGCCGTCGGGTCGCACCGGCACGACCCGGTGGCCGCGCGAGAGCAGGAGGCGGGCGATCTCGTGGCTGTCGCGTCCCGGGTCGGGCGAGCAGCCGACGACCGCGAAGGTGCGCGGCTCGGCGAGCAGCGTGCGGATCTCGTCGTCGCCCGGGTTCTCGAAGCGCACGGCGGACCTCTCCACGACGGCTCGCTCGCGTGCAAGCGCCCGCGCGTCCGGTCGTGCGCGGCGCGGGCCCGGGGCGGCCCCGGGGCGACCGCCGGTCGCGGGGCGAGGGCGGGCC
>JAGWVP010000075.1 GCA_018970825.1 bacterium
CATGGCGCGGCTCGCGACGCTCGACGACCCGCGCGTCACCGTGCTGCAGCATCCGAACCGCGGCCTGTCGCGCACGCTGAACCGCGGCCTCGCCCTCGCGCGCGCCCCGTGGGTCAAGTTCCTGCCGTCCGACGACATGCTCGCGCCCGCGTGCATCGAGCGCGAGCTCGCGGCGGCGAAGGCACCCGGAACGGGCGTGGTCTTCTGCCTGCCCGAGGTGGTCGACGCTTACGGGCACCCGCTCGCCGACCCCGCTCCCGAGGCGTGGTTCGACACTGCGGCGCGCGACGACCGGTCGATCCTCCCCGGCCTCGTCGAGCGCAACTTCCTGTGTGCGCCCGGCGCCCTGTTCGACCGCGATCTCGCGCGCGAGGTCGGGGGCTTCGATCCCGACATGAAGGTGGCGCAGGACTACGACCTGTGGCTCCGGCTGCTCGTGCGGCGACGGGCGCGACTGCTGCCCGAGCGACTGGTGCGAGTCCGCTGGCACGGCTCGAACCAGAGCGCGGTGGCGACGCCGTCGACCGAAGCCGAGCGCGCGCGCGCGCTCCTGCGGGCCGTCGCGCCGGGGACGCGGGACGCCTGGATCCGGCGCTTCGCGGGAGACGCGGTCGGCCGACGCGGGGAGGTGGTCGGTCGCCGGGCCTTCGCGGGCGCGCTCCTGCGGTCCGGGGTTCCCGACGTGCGCGCGCTCGCCGCCGAACTCGATCGCGAGGCCGACGCACTCGCCCGTGGCGGCGTCGCGGGACGCGTGGTGCGCATGCTCGGGGGCGGGATGCGCGGCGCGGTCGGCGTCGCGCGGCGCCGGCTGCGACCGCGCTGGATGCGCTCGGCCGGGAACTCGTCGGAGTCGCCGCCGGCGGCGCCGCGGTCCCGGGCCTCCGCTCCCGCTTCGGGTCTTCCCGGGGAGTCGGCCGGGGCGCAGGGCTCTTCACCGCTCCCGACCTGGATCGTACTCGATCCCTCCCCGGTCCCGGCCGGAGAGGAGAGCAGGGCCACGCGGATCGCCGAGGCGCTCGCCTCGCGGGGAGCGCCGGTCGCTCTCGCCGGGGAGCCGGGTCGCGACGCGGGGGGCAGGGGGCCGCAGGGCGCCGCGCGCGCGCGCCGGGTGGCGGGAACGCTCGCGTCGCTGCGGGCCGAGCTCGACGCGTCGACGGGACGCGTCTGCGTACTCGTCGGTGCGCCGCACCCGGTTGCGATCGCGTTCGCTCGCGAGGCGCGGCAGGCGGGCGCGCGCGTCGTCTACGACCGGGCGCGTGCATGGGAGGGGGTGCCGGATCTCGCGTGGCGACCCGACGGCGAGCGGGCGCTCGTCGCCCTCGCGGACGACGTCGTCGCGGCGAAGCGGCCGCTCGCCGCCCTTGCGTCGGGCGCCGGGCGGATCGTCCACCTCCTGGTCGCGCCGGACGGCGACGTCGTCGACGACGGAAGCTGGGAGCGCATCGCGGAGTCGCTGCTCCAGGCGACGCGGCGCCCGACGGTGGCGATGGTCGGCCACGCGGCTCCCGGCGAGGAGCTTCGATCGGTGGAGTCGCTCGCCGCGGCCGCTTCGCGACACGGCGAGCTGGCGATCCGGGCGACCGTCGTGTCCGAAGCGCCGCTGACGGCCGCGGCGCCCGGTGCGGACGTCGACGGGATCGCGGAACGAGCCCGGGTCGGGTTCGTGCGATGCGCCGTTCCCGGCATCTGGGCCGCGCAGCGCCTCGGGATCGAGACCACCGGGTCGGAGGTCGTGGTGTTCGTCGAGCCCGGGAACGGTGGGCCCGACCCGGCGGGCCTCCTGCAGGCGGTCGACGCGCTCGCCGCGGATGGCGGTCTCGGCGCGGTCGCGATCGAGGTCGACGACGCCACGCCCGGGAACCGGGGGCCGGACGTGTCGCCCGGGACCGGCGGCCGGGGCTCCCTCGCCGAGTTCGAGCCCGGGGGTGAGCCCGCGCGGCCGATCGTCCTCGCGTGCTCGCGTCGAGCGCTCGCACGCACCCCGCTTGCCGAGAAGGGGCCGTCCGGCCGGGGCGAGGCGGACCGGGCGCTCGTGCGGAGCCTCCGGGCCGCGGGCTTCCGGGTGGAACGAGTCGCGCGGTGACGTGGTTTGATTTCCCGTGAATATCTGCGCGAAGATGAGCGTCCCTAGCGTGCGTCGGTCCGTCGGAGGGCGGGGGCCGCGGGCCACCGGCCCCGGGGCTCGGCCCCGGCCCGGATGCGACCTCGGGTGATCGGCAGGCCATGGCGCAATTCCAGTACCGGGCGGCGGACGGCGACGGGAAGGTCGTCGAAGGCACGATCGACGCCGCCGACGTGAGCGCCGCCGCCGCGCGCCTCCAGGAGAGGGGCCTCGTCCCGCTCAAGGTGGGCGAAGCGGCGGCGAAGAGGACCGGCCTCGCGAGCATCTCGCTGCCGAACCTCTCGCTCAAGCGGCGCGGGCCGAAGTCCCGGGACCTGCTCGTCTTCACCCACGAGATGTCGACCCTGCTCGCCGCCGGGCTCCCGCTCGACCGCAGCCTCTCGATCCTCGCCGACCTCTCGGAGAATCCGGAGATGAAGCGGGTGGTCTCGGACATCCTCCAGTCGGTGCAGCGCGGCAAGTCGCTGGCCGAGTCGCTCGGCGAGCACCCCAAGGTCTTCGCACCGCTCTACGTGAACATGGTGAGGGCCGGCGAGGTCGGCGGCGTGCTCGACCAGGTGCTCGCGCGCCTGCGCGAGTATCTCGAGAGCGCCGACGAACTGCGCGGCGAGGTCCGCTCCGCGCTCGTCTACCCGGTCATCCTGACGATCGTCGCCCTGGGTTCGGTCACGATCCTGCTCACCTACGTGCTGCCCAAGTTCGCCGCGATCTTCTCGCAGGCGGGGCAGGCCCTGCCGCTGTCGACCCGCTTCCTGCTCGGACTCTCGGACGCGATGCGCAACTACTGGTGGCTCATGCTGATCGCGGTGGCGCTGATCGGGGTCGCCTTCACCCACTGGACGCGGACGCCGGCCGGGAGACTTCGCTGGGACGGGCTCAAGCTGCGGATGCTGCTGATCGGCGACCTGCTCCGCAAGCTCTCGGTCGCCCGGTTCGCGCGCACGCTCGGCACGCTGCTGCGAAGCGGGGTGCCCATGCTGCAGGCCCTCGACATCGTGCGCGACGTCTCGGGCAACGTCGTCCTCTCGAAGGCGATCGACCAGGTGAAGGTCGGCGTGCGGGGCGGCTCCGGGGTGTCGGCCCCGCTCGGGCAGACCGGGGTGTTTCCCCCGCTCGCGCTGCAGATGATCAGCGTGGGCGAGGAGACGGGGCGCCTCGACGAGATGCTCGTGCAGGTGGCCGACTACTTCGACAAGGAGGTCCGGGCGCAGGTGAAGAGGCTCACCTCGCTGCTCGAGCCGGTCCTCCTGCTGGTCGGCGGCGTCGTCGTCGCCTTCGTCGTGCTATCCATGTTTTCCGCGATCTTCAGCATCAACAATCTGCCGATGTGAACGGCATCCCGAACCGGAGGGAAGGACAGTGACCCGATCAAGCCACGATGGACACCCGACCGCGAGTCGCCTCGCCCGCGCGGACGGCTTCACGCTCATCGAGCTGCTCGTCGTGCTCGTCATCATCGGCCTGCTCGCGACGCTCGTCGCGCCGAACTTCATCGGCCAGAGCGAGAAGGCGAAGCCGAAGGCGGCACGCGCCCAGCTCGAGAACATCCGCAACGCGCTCGACATGTTCCAGCTCGACGTCGGCCGCTACCCGACGACCGAGGAGGGCATCGCGGCGCTGCGCCAGCGGCCGTCGTCCGCGCCCCGCTGGTCGGGGCCCTACCTGCGCGACGAACTTCCGCAGGACCCCTGGGGGCGGCCGTACGTCTACCGCAGCCCGGGCGAGGGCGGCGGCAACTACGACATCCAGAGCTACGGGGCCGACGGGCGCGCGGGCGGCGACGGCAACAACGCGGACGTCTCCCTCTCGGGCTGACCGCGTGGCTCGCGGCAAGCGGAGCCGCCTCGCCGGAGCCGGCGGGTTCACCATGCTCGAGATCCTGATCGTGCTGGTGATCGTCGCGATGGCCGCGGCACTGGTCGCGCCGGCGATCGACGGCGGGCTCCGGGCACGCGAGGTCCGCTCCGCGGTGCGTCGCGTGGCCGGCACGCTGCGCGGACTCCAGGGGCAGGCGATCCAGTCCGGGAAGCCGCGCCGGGCGATCATCGACGCCGGTACGGGGCAACTCGTCCCCGAGGGCTCCTCGCCGGTCGAGATGGCGCCCAACGTGAGGATCGGGCAGGTCGGGGGCGGCGAGATTCTCGCCGACGGCTCCGTGCAGGTGACCTTCTTTCCCAACGGCAGCAACTCCGGCGTCGACGTCCTGATCGGGGACCGGGAGCTCCCGCTCGACGAGGGTTTCGTCGTTCGCCTGAACCCGCTGCTCGGCATGGTCACGGTCGAGGATCCGCGGTCCTGACGATGGCGCGCCGCAACCACGAGCACGGCTTCACGCTCCTCGAGATCGCGATCGGCATGGCGATTCTCGGACTCGGCGTGACCTCGGCCCTCCAGGTCTTCGGCAGCGGCGTGCAACTCGCGCGTGCAGCCGCGCGGCGCTCGGAGGCGGTCGTCCACGCCCGGGCCCTCATGGACTCGGCACTCTGGATTCCCAACCTGCGGGCGGGAGAGACCCACGGCCAGATCGGCGACGGCTATCGCTGGGTGCGGTCGATCCGGGCCGCGGGCCCGGAGGACGGCGTCGAGCCGCCCCCCGAGGGCGAGATGGAGCCCGAGATCGGCCTCGCGGTGATCTCGGTGCTGGTCGAGTGGGACGAGGTCACCGGGCCGAAGAACTACCGCATCGGCACGATGCGCGTCGTTCCGAAGGACGGCGAGGAGTGAACGCACCCGGGCGCCGGACGTGGCGGGAGCATCGCACCGAGTCGGGCTTCACCCTGCTCGAGCTCATGATCTCGCTGTCCCTTCTCGGCGTCATGCTGACGATGGCCTACAGCGTGTTCACGACGGCGCTCATGGCCGTACCCCGCGGCGAGGACATGGCGGCGCGCTCGATGCGCTTTCGCGCGGCGACCTCGATCCTCTCGAAGCAGGTCCGCTCCGCGGTGAACTATCCCGCCCATGCCGAGAACGACGACGTGTTCCCCTACTTCTGGGGCGACCCCGCCTCCTTCAGCTTCATCACGGCCTCGCCGCAGCATCGCGGCGGCGAGGGGCTCGGCTGGGTCACCTACTGGACCGACGGGCGCTCGGTGTCGATGGGCGAGCGCCTCATCTTCTCGGCCGACTCGGTGAGCGGCGACGCCCCCGACCCGACCTCGCAGACCGTGCTCCTCGACGGTCTCTCCTCCGCCCGCTTCGAGTACCTGCGACTCGACGGCGACGAGAGCGAGTGGCGCGACGGGTGGGACGCCTTCGAGGAGCAGGGTCTCCCGGCCGCCGTGCGGATCACGCTCGGCGGCGTGAACGACGGCAAGACCTACTGGGTGCAGGAGATCCCCCTCATGCCGGTCGCCTACGGGCTCGGCGCCTACGACCCGGAGATCGCGGTCCAGCAGCAGGGCGGCGCCGGGGGCGGCGGGAGCGGTTCCGACGGCTCGGACGGCGGCGGACAGGGGGGCGACGGTGGAGACGACGGGGGGGACGAGCCGTGACCCCGCGCGTTTCCCCCGTCGACGATCGCCGCGGCTTCGCGCTGGTGATCGTGCTGTGGCTCTTCGTCACCCTGTTCGCGCTCGGTGCCGAGTTCTCGCAGGAAATGAGGCAGGACGCGGTCGCCACGGCCAACTTCGCCGACGAGACCCAGAGCTACTACCTGGCCTCGGCAGCGGCGAACCTGACCTTCTTCCGGCTGCTCCAGCAGCACAAGGACCAGGCGATGGGCCAGGAGCCCGGCCGCGGGCCCGAGGGGCTCGACGACGGGGAGCCGCGGCCTCCGCTGGTGAGCACCGACGGCGTCTGGCATTGGATCGAACTCTGGGGCGCCCCGGTGGCGGTTCGGGTATCGGACGAAGGTGGCAAGGTCGCGATCAACTGGGTGGGGTCTCCGGTGCTGGTTCACGTGCTGACGAACCTCGGGGTCGGGCCCGACCGCGCCGCGGAGATCGCGGATGCGATCCTCGACTGGCGGGACAAGGACGAGGAGAAGCGCCTCGCCGGGGCCGAGAACGAGTACTACTCCTCCCTGCCGCGTCCCTACGTCGCGAAGAATGCACCCATCGACTCGATCGAGGAACTCCTCATGGTGAAGGGCGTCACGCCGGACCTGTTCTACGGCGGCTCGGACGACTACCCGATCGGCCTCCGCGACGTCTTCACCGTGTTCCATCCGCCCGGCGAGAAGCTCAACGTGCAATACCTGACGCCGGAGGTGCTGCGCGCCTACTTCGCGCTCGACAAGGAGGAACTGCAGCAGCTGATGGAGACGCGCGAGCAGGGCCAGGCGACCGACCTGCTCGGCGTGCTGAAGGCGAAGGTGCCCGACCCGCGGATCGCGGAAAAACTCTCGGCCGAGATCGCGCCCACGCTGCTGTCGGTCGAGGTGCAGGCGAAGCTGCCCTCGTCGCGGATCGCCTCGCACATCGGGGCCGTCATCGATCTCGGCGAGTCGAGCGAGGGAGTGTACGTCCAGCGCTGGCTCGACCAGATGGCGCCGGAGGAGGTCTCCTCGTGACCCCGGCCCTCCCGAAGGACGCGCGCCGGATCTTCCTGCGGGCGGCGCGACTCGACTTCCTCGACGGACTCGGGATCTCGATCGGGCAGCGCCACGTCGCGATCGCCCACCTCGGGAAGCGGCTCTCGTCGGTCTCCCTCCAGCACTGGACGGTCGCGGCGCTCCCGCCGCCGGATCAGGCCGAGGCCCGCTCCGAGGAACTCGCCCGCGCCGTCGGCGGGTTCGTCGAGGCGAACGGGATCGGCGCGGACCGCTGCCACGTCTGCCTGCCGCGAGGCACGGCGTTGCTCTCGAGGCTCCTCCTGCCGGCGGCGGCGCGCGACGACCTGCGGCAGGTCGTCGACTACGAGGCAGACCGCGCTCTGCCGATGCCGCGCGCGGAGCTCTACTGGGACTTCCTCGTCCGCGAGGCCGGGGAGAAGCTCGACGTCATGGTCGTCGCCGTTCCGCGCAAGGTGGTGTCGGACCACCTCGCGGCCCTCGAGAAGGCGGGCATCCGGCCCCGCAGCGTGACGATCACGCCGGTCGCGCTGCTCGACCTGGTCGCCTTCGCGACGCGCGGGGAGGGCGCGCCGGTCGCCGCCCTGGTCGACGACGGCGGCGTCATCGAACTCGATTTCCTGGCCGGGAACGCTCTGCGGACGAGCCACCTGTTGCGGCCCGCCGAGGTCGCGAGCGCGGCGTCCTGCGAGAGACTCGTCGCGGAGGAGGCGAAGACCGCCGTCGCGGCGGACACGCAACTCTACGCGTGGCGGGCGGGTGCGGACGCGGCGGCGATGCTCGGGGCCGCATCCGGCAGCCTGCCCGAGGAGGTGCTCTCTCGCGGCGCCGACCTCGCGCGTCGGCTCGACGGCGTGCTGTCCGCCCCCGACGGTTTCTACGACGCTCCGGACCCGACGCTGCTTCCGGCGATCGGCACGGCGCTCGGCGCGGTGCGCGAGGATTTCGCCGGGCTGAACCTCCTGCCGCCCGAGGAGCGCCGCGCCGGCGACGAGGGGGCCCCGGTGCTCACCTTCCTGCTCGCGAGCCTTCTCGTGCTGGCGACGCTCGGCTGGCTCGGCACCGCGATGTGGAAGGACGCCCGCAACCGGGGGATCCTCCACGAACGGCTCGCCGAGCTCGAGCCGCAGGTGCGACAGGTCCACCACGACGAGGACGAGGCCAAGGCGACCCGCGACCGGCTGAAGATCCTGACCCAGGGAGACAAGCGCAAGATCTCGGTCCTGCTGCGCGAACTCACCGAGGTGATCCCGGAGGACGCATACCTCTCGACGTTCCGCGTGCGCAACGACCGGGTCGAGCTCGAGGGCTTCGCCCGCTCCGCGTCGGATCTCGTGCCGCTGCTCGAGAAGTCGAAGCACTTCCGCAACGCGCAGTTCACCTCGCCGGTCACCAAGGTGCAGAACAACCAGGAGCGCTTCTCGCTCACGACGGAGATCGAGGAATGAGAGACTTCCTCTCGAATCTCCTCGCGCGGCTCGGCGGTCTCGACCGACAGCAGCGGCTCTATGCGCTGCTCGCCGCGGTCGCGGTCGCGGTCGTCGCCCGCTACTCGATCACCTGGCTGGTCGACTACCGCCGCTCGGTGAAGGAGGACATCCAGCTGAGCGCCGACCGCCTCGCGAACGCCCGCCGCACCGTCGAGCGCGCCCCGGAGCTCTCGGGCAATCTCCAGGGTCTCCAGCAGCGCTACCGCGAGACGGCGCGACAGCTGGTGCCCGGCGACACCCCGACGCTCGCCGCCGCGACGCTCCAGGAGCGGGTGTCGGCGATCGCCGGCCAGCGCAGCGTGAGCCTGCAGACGACGCAGGTCATGAAGGACGAAGCGGTCGGCCCCTTCCGCAAGGTGTCGCTCCGCATCACGGCGGCGGCCGAACTGCGCCACCTCGCCGAGTTCCTGACCGACCTCGAGTTCGGCCAGCTGCGGGTCTCCATCCCCTTCATCGAGGTGAACCGACGCGGCGGCATCCGCACCGGGGCGTCCTCGCGCAGCGTGTCGGCGACCCTCGAGGTCTCCGGCATCGTGCAGGGAACCGCCGACGAGTCGAACTTCACGGGCGCACAAGCCGCGGCCGGCAAGCAGGCCGCGCCGCCGTCTCCTGCCGCGGCCGGCGCCGCGGCGCCGGGGGTGCCGCCGGGAGACGCGGGCGTCCCGAAGGACCCGCTCGGCACGGGCGCGATGCAGGGAGCCGAGCCGTGAAGCGCTTCGGATTGCTGAACCTTCTCCTCGCCGTGCTGATCGGGCTCGCGGCATGGAGAACCGTCGGCGTCTGGCGCCGGCCGGTGCCCGAGCACGAATTGCCGCCGGTCGATCCCGCGAGCCGCAACGCCCCGGGCGAAGGACTGCTCGCGCCGCCGCCGAGACGCCCGCCGGCCGGGCAGGTGATCACGACGATCGCGGAACACGATCTCTTCGACCAGTCCCGCAAGGAAGGCCAGCAGGTCGTCGAGGCACCGCCGCCGGTGCCCACCCCCGCGCCGCCGCCTCCGACGTTGAAGCTCGCAGGCGTCGTGCTCGTCGGAAGCATCCGGGAGGCCCTGCTGGTGGACACCGCGCAGGGCAACAAGCACCTGCGGATGCGCATCGGCGAGGACCTGATGGGCTACCGGGTCGCCCGGATCGAGAGCGAGCGGGTGGCACTCGTCGGACCCGGGGGCGAGGAGACGCTCATCGAACTCGAGGTCGAGAAGGGCAAGAAGGCCGGGTCGGCGTTCGGCCCCGGCGGCAAGCCGCAGCCGAGCCCGCGACCGGGTGCCACGCCTGCTCCCGGGGCGCAGGCGGCTGCCGCGGCCGGGCAGGCGGGGGCAACGCCCGCGACCGATCCCGCGACCGACGCGAAGGCCCGCGCCGAGAGCGCGCGGGAGCGCCTGCGGCGGTTGCGGGCCGAGGCGGCCCAGAAGTGAGCGAGGGCGGCGGCCGCGGCACGGCGGGGCCGGTTTCACGCCCCGGGGATCTCCGCTACAGGGTGCGGGCGCCGGAGAGGAATCGAGGAATGGGTTCGAGCAGACCGGACGTGAAGCAGTCGACGGGCAACGGGTCCGCCCGGTCCGGTGCGCGCGTCGCCTCGGTGGCCATCGCGGGGCTCCTCGTCGCGGCGGCGATCGCGGCGGCCCAGGCCCCGCCCTCCGTCCCGCAGGGACTTCCCTCCGAGCCGGGCGGAGCCGCGCCGGCCGCGAATGCGGCCCCGATGCCGGCCGCGGCACCGGCGCCCGCCCCGGCGGGTGCGGCTGCGGCGGCCCCGGCGGCCGTCGCTCCCGTGCCCACGGTGCCGGCCGGTGCCCCTGCCGTCCCCCCCGCGCCCGGAGCGCCCGTCGCGGCGCCTGCGCCCGTCGCAT
>JAGWVP010000747.1 GCA_018970825.1 bacterium
GCGCGCGCCGGTCGAGATCCGCGGCGCGGAGGCGATCGCGGTGTCGGACCCGGGCTTCCTCGCCACGCTCGCGCGACTGAGAGGAGGCCGCGCGTGAGTCGACCCCGGCCGATCGTGACGATCGACGGACCGGCCGGTGCCGGCAAGAGCACGGTGAGCCGCGCGCTCGCCGACAGGCTCGGCTTCGTCTACCTGGACACCGGCGCGATCTACCGCACGGTCGCGCTCGCGGCCGACGCCGAGGGGCTCGGCTCGGCCATCGACCGTTCGGACGCGCCGCAGGGGGCGAGCGTTGCCGAGATCGCCCGGCTCGAGTCGATCGCGGGCGGACTGCGCATCGAGTTCGAGGACGGCGGGCGACGGGTGCGCCTCGACGGGCGCGACGTGAGTTCGGAGATCCGTCGCCCCGAGGTCGGACAGCGGGCCTCGAAGGTCTCCGCGATTCCCGGGGTGCGGCGAGCGCTCCTCGACCTTCAGCGTCGGATCGCCTCCCGCGGCGGGGTCGTGGCCGAGGGACGGGACGTCGGCACGGTGGTGTTTCCGGACGCGGAGGTGAAGTTCTTCCTGACCGCCGACCCCGTCGTGCGGGCCCACAGGCGGGTCGGGGACCTCCTCGCGCGCGGGATCCCCGCCGTCCTCGACGAGGTCCTCGCGGAGATCGAGGCGCGCGACGCCCGCGATTCCGGGCGGGCCGTGGCGCCGCTCGCGTGCCCTGCGGACGCGGTGACGATCGACAGCAGTCGCCTCGACGCCGACGGCGTGGTCGCCCGGATGGAGGAGGTCCTAACCTCTCGCAAGAACGCTTGAAATGCCGGAGGGGTGAGGGTATGCCCCTTCTGCGCGCGGGTTCCGACCGCGGGCGAAATCCCCCCGGAGGAATCCGCTGCATGATGATTGGGAACGACGATCCGTCGTCTCTGGACGACGATTTTGGCCGGCTTTTCGAGGCGAGCCTCACTTCGGTCAAGCCAGGTGAAGTCGTCAAGGGCCGGGTCGTCCAGGTCGCGAACGGATTCGTCACCGTCGACATCGGGTACAAGTCCGAGGGCCAGGTCCCGATCGGCGAGTTCCGCGATCGCGAGGGCGTGATCGACGTCAAGCCCGGCGACGAGGTGGACGTCTACTTCGAGGCGACGGAGAGCGACGGCGGCGGCGGCGTGAGCCTCTCGCGTTCGAAGGCCGAGCAGGTCAAGGTCTGGCGCGACATCGAGATCGCCTACAACGACGGACAGCCCATCGAGGGGCTCATCGTCGGCAAGGTGAAGGGCGGACTCAAGGTCGACATCGGCGTGCCGGCGTTCCTCCCCGGTTCGCACGCGGATCTTCGCCCGACCCGCAATCTCGACCGCTTCATCGGCCAGAAGGGCCGCTTCCAGATCCTCAAGTTCAACCGCTCGCGGGGCAACGTCGTCGTCTCGCGACGCGCGGTGCTCGAGCGCGAGCGCTCGGCCCTGAAGGAAGAGACGCTGCGCGTGCTCGAGGAGGGCATCATCCTCGAGGGCGTCGTGAAGAACATCACCGACTACGGTGCGTTCGTCGACCTGGGCGGCATCGACGGCCTGCTGCACATCACCGAC
>JAGWVP010000748.1 GCA_018970825.1 bacterium
GACTCGTCCTTCCTCCCTTGGCAGGAGGAGAACGAGACTCTGCCCGAGGCCCATCGCCAGGGATGACACCTTGAACCGCATCCACCAGGTCATCGCCGCCCTCGTCTCCTTCCTGATCCTGCTCCTCGTCTTCGAGGGCGGGCTCCGCCTGATGGGCTTCGGGCCGAAGGCGACGATGAACGTCTTCGACCCGTCGCTCGGCTGGTCGAAGACCCCGTCGACCTCGATCCGCCGCCACACGGGCGAATTCGACGTCACGTTCGCGACCAACTCGCGCGGACTGCGCGAGGACGAGTCGCTGGGTTACGAGAAGCCGGCCGGCGAACAGCGCGTCCTCGTGGTCGGGGACTCGTTCACGCTGGGATACACGGTCGACCGCCCCGACACGATCACGCAGCTGCTCGAGAAGGAACTCGCTTCGCAGGGGCGCTCCGTGCAGGTGATCAACGGCGGCACCGAGGGGTACTCGACGGACCAGGAAGTGCTGTGGCTCGCAGGCGAGGGCACGAAGTACTCGCCCGACGTCGTCGTTCTCCAGATGTACGAGAACGACGTCTTCTGGAACTCGCAGGACCGCTACCTTCGCTACCCGAAGCCGCGGCTTCGCGCGGAGGGGGATGCGGTGCCGTCGATCGAGGCGCTTCCCGCGCTCGTCGATCCCGGCCGCGAGCCCTGGCTGCAGCGGAACACGGCGCTCGGCAACCTCGTCGGCGGGCTCTCCGGCGGACCCTCGATGCCGATGCTCGACGGCCCGCGCCCGATGCCCGCGGAGTGGGGCGCCCGCCTGCGCGACGGGGCGGCCGGGTGGCCCGAGACGAGGGCAGCGCTCCGCGCGTTCGCGGCGGTCGCCCGCCGAATCGGCGCGAAGCCCGTCGTCCTCGTGATCCCCGACAAGGCCCAGGTCGATCCGCAGTCGCGCACCGCGATGGCGGAGCAGATCGGGGATCCCGGCTACGATCCCGACCGCCCCTATCGCGGCATGGTCGAGGCGGCGAAGGCCGCGGGACTCCCGGTGATCGACGCGCTCCCGGCGATGAAGCAGGCGGCCGAGGGCGGCAAGCGCCAGCTCTTCTTCGCGCGCGACTGGCACACGAACCCCGCGGGCAACCGCGTGCTCGCGAACCTGCTCACGCAGGCGCTCGCGCAGCCCGACCTCCTCGGTGCGCCACCGCGCGAGGGCCGCGCGCTCGACCTCCCCGACGAGGCCTCGGAAGGGGCGCACCGCTGGCTGCGCAACCTCGGCGTGTTCGGCGGGCTCTGGGCGCTCCTCGGGACGCTCTTCCTGCGCCGATTCCCGGATCTCGGTGCGGGCTACGCCTTCGGCTGGGTCGCGGCCCTGCTCGGTACCGTCGCCGCGAGTTTCCTCGGCATGGACCTGCTGACCTGGATCCTGCCGCCCTGGCTGTCGCGCTGGGTCTCGACCGCGATCGTCGTCGGACTCCTCGGCGCGATCCTGTGGTACCTGCGGGAGCGGCTGCCCGTCATGGGCGAGTTGTTCGGCTCGTTCGTGCGGCGCGGGCAGTGGTACCTGCTGCCGGTGCTGGTCGGGCTGCTGTCGATCGGCGGGCTTCTG
>JAGWVP010000749.1 GCA_018970825.1 bacterium
CCTCGCCCGGCGCGCCGAGCTCATCGACCGCATCACGGTCATGCTCGGCGGCCGCGTCGCCGAGGAGCTCGTCTACGGCGACGTCAGCACCGGTGCGCAGGACGACCTCGAGCGCTCGTCGCAGCTCGCCCGGCAGATGGTCTGCCTCTACGGCATGAGCGAGCGCCTCGGCCCGCTCAGCTACGGTCGTCGCGAGTCGATCTTTCTCGGCGACGGCATGCCCGGACGCCCGATGGGCGCGAGCGAGGCGACCGCCGAGGCGATCGACGCCGAGGTGACCTCCCTGGTCCGCGAGGGGCACGAGCGCGCGCGCAGCCTGCTCGGCGAGCGACGCTGCGGCCTCGAGGGGTTCGCCCGCGCCCTCGAGACGCAGGAGACCCTCGAAGGCCCCGCGCTCGACGCGGCGCTCACGGAGGCGAAAGTGCGCGACGCCGATCGCCCGCCCGCGGCGACGGACGGATCCGCGGCGACGGCCCCCGCGGGGGCCTGATCGAGCCTGCCTCGCTCAGGCGTCGCCCGCGCTCGCGCCGTCGTCGCCGCTCCGCGGAGAATCCCCGGTCGAGCCCCCCGGGTTGCCCGACGCACGCGGTGCGTGGACCGCGGGCACGAGCGCATCGAGCACGAGGGCGCGGAACTGGCCCCACGACGCCCACGGCTCCGGGCACGCGCGCAACCGCGTCGCGGCCTCTCCCAGGTGGGCCGGCTCGGCCTCGAGCCAGTCGGTGATGCCCTCGCGGGGGTCGTCGCAGCGCAACTCGCCGTCGCGCTCCTCGAGGATGAAGAGGTAGCTCGCGAACAGGCGGGATCCGTCCGGTCGACGATAGGTGATCGCGGCGACGAAGCGGCTGATCTCGACGCGAAGGCTCGTCTCCTCCCGCGTCTCGCGAAGCAGCGCGTGCTCGATTCCCTCGCCACGCTTGATGCCGCCGGTCGGCAACCGGAACGTGCCCACGGGGTAGCTGCGCTTGGCCTGCAGCAGGAAGCGGCCGGTCGGCCGGCGAATCGCCATCGCCACCTCGGCGGTGCGCCCGCGGCCTCCCGAGCCCGACGCGAAGCCGATCGTCGGCAGCGTGTGGACGACCTGCCGCGGCCTGCCGAAGCGCTTCGCGAGGCGCGCGATCTCCGCTTCCACGGTCACGTCCTTCCCGGCAGGACGGCCGCGACCGCGTCGCCGATCGCCTCGCCGAGCCGGGTGGGAAGCCCGGGAACCGTCGCGCCGGCGGCCGCGGGATGGCCGCCGCCGCCGAGCCGCTCGGCGAGGGCCGAGAGGTCGAAGTCGTGGTCGGGCGAGCGACGGAACGAGAGCGCCCGGCTGCGCACGTCGAAGAGCGCGAACACGGTGCGCGGGCTGCCGCGGCCCCACTCGTCGGCGATCTCGCCCGCGTAGCCGTCGCACAGGGCCGACACGAGCCGGACGCCCGCCACCTCGCGCTCCTCGCGGGTGGCTTCCGCGAGCCTGCGGTTGCGGTCGAGCTCCTCCTTCACCCGTGCGCGCGCGGACGCCATCGCCGCCGTGTCCCCGCAGTCCGCCCCGAGTTCGAGGAAACTCAGGTAGGACTCGGCCGCCGGCAT
>JAGWVP010000076.1 GCA_018970825.1 bacterium
GAGCGGCATCTGCACCGTCAAGTCGATCGGCGGGCTGCAGAGGTTCAGGATGCTCACGACGTTGCCCGCGTAGACGAGCTTGCCGTTCTGGACGACGTAGGGCCCGATGCCGCCCGGGCCGATCGCGCCCTGGATCGCCGCGATGTTCGTGCGGTCGACCGGGGCGTCGCTCAGGTAGAAGGGGAGCTCCACTTCCATCGTGGAGACGTCGGACTGGTAGCAGGCCGGGATGCGCGCGTCGGTGTTGTTGATGCACCAGGACGCGCGGAACTTGCAGACGCCGTCGTCGAGGACGGGGTCGACGTCGCAGCTCGAGTCGCCCTCGGTGCAGGACACCCGGTTCCTCGGGATGCCGGCCGACGAGGACTGCGGCTGCGGGGAGATCTTCCACTCCATCATGCAGTCGACGTTGGAAGGGCCGCCGCCGGGGAGACACTGGTTCGCCGGTGCGGCCGCGGTGCAGTCGCTCTGGGCGCGGGCCGCGGGGGCTGCGGTGGCGATCATCGCCACCGCAGCCAGCCCCGTCAGCACGCGTCCGAACATCGAGGCGGGCACGAGTCTGGTGGAATCCAAGTTCCTTCTCCTTCCCGCCCGGTCGGCAGGGGCATCAGGACAGATGGGAAGATGTTCGGAGGTCATCAGCCTGAGCCTCCAGCCTTACTGAACCGTCATGAGCGAGCGATCCGCGTTCCAGGAAGTGTTCGACTGGTCGAACACTTCCTCGGCGCAGCTGCCGGAGGTGGCGAGCGGCGTCTGGAAGCTCAGGACGACCTTCATGGCCATCTCGGTGACGTCTTCGAAGCCGCGGTCGGTCGAGATCTTCGGCAGCGGGTAGCTCCCGTTCTTCGCCTGGATCGCGAAGCTGTACTCGAGAGGCTTCTGCTGGTTCTGCGTCACCACGATCTGGGTGATGCCGCCGATGAGCGGGACGATCGTGCCCAGGTTGGAGTACGTCCAGTTGTTGCCGGACTTGGTCCAGCCCACCTTGAGCGCGTTGTTGTAGTTTCCGCCCGGGATCGAGACGTCGGCGATCCTGTTGGCCTCCGGCGCGTCGAAGGTGTTCGCGACGGTCGGATCCTCCATGCGCATGCGCATGCCGTTCGCCTTCGGGTCGAGGGTCGTCCCGGCCGGCACGTTGATCGTGCCGTTGAAGACCATCTCGTCGTCCTTCGCGACCGTGTTCGCCTTCTTCAGGCTGAAGAACAGGTTCTCGATCACGATCTCGTCGACGTTGTTGCACACGTCGCAGGCGTCGCCCGGGCCGTCCGCGTCACCGTCGGTGAACGGACGGTTCGAGGCTCGCGGGCAGTTGTCGTACTGGTTGCACAGCGCGTCGCCGTCCTGGTCGGGCTTCGTCAGGTCGGTCGGGCAGCTGACGCCGCCGTTGCAGTACTCCTCGAGGTCGCAGTCCGACTGGCCCGAGCCCGCGTCGTCGCAGGTGGCGCAGGTCGTCTGCAGGCCGCGGCAGAGCTTCGTCGAGGGCTCGCGGGCGTCGGTGGTGCAGGCGGCCGCGTTGCCCGGGCAGAAGTCGTCCACGTCGCAGATGCCGGCCGAGGCGCGGCAGACCGTCGACGAGGGCTTGAAGGAGTCGCCGGGGCACTCCGTGCTCTGGCCGTCGCAGAGCTCGGCCACGTCGCAGATGCCGGCCGAGGTGCGGCAGGTCGTGCCCGCGTTGCCCGCCGGGTGCTGGCAGGCGTTGCTCGAGCCGTCGCACTGGTCGAGCGTGCAGGTCTTCGAGTCGGCGGCACACGCCGTGCCCGCCGCCTTCTTCGCGTCGGCGGGGCAGGCCTTCGCCGTGCCGTCGCAGACCTCGACCTTGTCGCAGACGCCGCCCGAGGAACGGCAGATCGACCCCTGGGCCTTCACCTTGTCGACCGGGCACTCCGAGCTCGAACCGGTGCAGGTCTCGGCCACGTCGCACTCGTCGGACTTGCCGCGGCAGGTGGCGCCCTGGTTTCCGGCGGGGTGCGTGCATGCGTTCGCCGAACCGCTGCAGACGTCACGCGTGCAGGGGTTGCCGTCGTCCGCACAAGCCGTGCCGCTGTTCTGCTTGCCGTCGCTGCTGCAGGTGTTGCTGGTGCCGCTGCAGAAGTCGTTCGCGTCGCACTCGTCGGCCGCCGCGCGGCAGAGCGTGGTGTTCGGCAGCTTCGCGTCGTTCGGGCAGGTGGTGCTGGTGCCCGTGCAGCTCTCGACCGCGTCGCAGATGCCGGCCGCCGAGCGGCAGACCGTTCCGGCGTTGCCCGCCGGGTAGGTGCAGGTGTTGCTCGAGCCGTCGCACACGTTCAGCGAGCAGGGGTTGCCGTCCTCGGAGCAGGAGGTGCCGGCGGCCTGCTTGCCGTCGCTGCAGCTCGAGGAGCTGCCGGTGCAGTAGTCGACCGCGTCGCACTCGCCGGCCGACTGGCGGCAGGCGTAGGTGCTCGGGCGGAAGGTGCAGCCGAGGCCGCAGCAGCTGCCGGCGCTGCCGGCGCCCGCGACGTCGCAGGTCTCGCCGAGGCTCGAGTCGACGTTGCCGTCGCCGCACTTGTTCACGAGGTCGACGGTGATGAAGTGACCATCGTTGTTGCGGTCGCGGCTGCCCGAGCCGGGGTAGTCGCCGGCGGTCTCGCCGCTGAGGCCCGGCTCGTCGCCGCCGCGGACCGCACCCTCGTCGCCCTGCGAGATGCAGAGGAAGCCCGAGCAGCGGAAGTTCGTGTTCGCGCGCGCGGTGAAGGTCGAGGAGAAGACGTAGTTGACGCCGTTGCCGTTGCTCGCGCCGTTGATCGTGCCCGAGGCGGTCACGTTGTACGGCACGTTCGCGTTGCCGCCGCCGTCGCCGAGCACGCCCGGGTCGGCCAGGTTGAGTGTGCCCGAGGCGAAGCTCTTGGCCGCGCCGTTCTCGGTGACGGTGGTCGTGACGCCGCTCACGTCGGCGCTCGCGTTGCCCGGGCCGTCGTCGACGCGGGTCATGGCACCCGTGTTGCGCGCCGACACGTTCAGCGAGAACGCGCCGGGCGTCGTCACCGTGAAGCTGAGACCCCAGTTCGCGCTCAGCTGCGGGTTCTGGGAGCTGCCGGCGATGCCGGTGTCGGCGCCGACGCCGTAGGA
The DNA here is from genome assembly GCA_018970825.1 of bacterium. Taxonomy (GTDB): domain Bacteria; phylum Desulfobacterota; class Binatia; order UBA12015; family UBA12015; genus REEB422. The sequence continues at coordinate 3,085 of JAGWVP010000076.1, forward strand.
GTAGCGGGCGACGATCTGGGTCGCCGTCGAGGTGTTGAGGTTGGTCGTCGAGGAGACGCCGGTCGAGGTGATGACGCCGTTGCTCGTGGAGTTCCCGGTGTTGCCGGCGTTCTTGTACGCCGACGCGCCGCTGAACGAGATCGTCTGCGCGCCGGCCGAGCCCGCGGCGAAGACGACCGTCATCGCGGCGAGGGCGACGAGGGAGCGCGCGGAGGCGCGCAGCGCGTGACGGAGCGATCGACAGTTCTTCATGTTTTCCACGATTCGTTTCCCCCCCCGATTCGGGATCCCGTTTTCAGCCTCAGGCCGGCCGAAGCCGCCCTCGTCTCCTCGTTCTCAAGCGCCGCGGCGCTGGTCGCTTTCTCGATCTGGTTCCCGCCGTCAACACCGGCTCGACTCTCTTAAGGATGGGTCCTGTCTCCGTAGGGCCGCCTTCTAGGAGGCCGTCCGAGGCGCAGTCAATACGGAATCGTCCGAAATTCGGCGCGCCCTCTCCCGATCGGGCTTTCGTGTCCCATTCCGGGACGAAAGTGTCAATTGAATTGAGCACTTCGGCCATTTCGGATGACTGTTGCCGGTTCCAGGCAGCGCGGCGGGGGCGTCAGGAAACGGTCGCTTTTCGCCCCGGGCACGGGCCTCCGGGCCCACGAATCGGTCGATCGTTTGGGGCGGGCGACCGACGGAAAGAGGAGTCGGCCACGTTCGCCGTCGAACGTGGGCCCAGGTCGCGGAGCACCTCCTCGGGTCGCCCGGGAGCGATCGACGCGCGCGCCGACGAAAGCACGCGCAAAACGAGGCGATGGATCACCGGCCGCGCGCGCGCCATCACGCGGCGCGCAGCACGCGTCGTCGTCGCTCCCGGATCACCTCGGCGCGGGAGTCGGCGAGCCGCCGCAACTCGCCGACGCGGAGCCGGGCGGATCGCATCGCAGCACGCGCGACTCCCGGCGCAGGATCGGTTACCACCGCGTGCATGGCCAGCCACGACGAGGTCGATCGGCCGCTCGACGCGGGCGAGATCGCCGACCGGCTCGCGATCCACGACCTGCTCGTGCGCTATTGCCGCGCGATCGACACGCTCGACTGGAGGCTGCTCGACCGCGTGTTCACGCCCGACGCGACGATCGACTACACGAGCTCGGGCGGCATCGCGGGCGCGTACGCCGAGGTGCGCGCGTGGCTCGAGCAGGTGCTGCCGGGCTTCCCGATGCGCCAGCACCTGATCGCGAACGAGGAGGTCGAGATCGACGGCGACCGCGCGACGAGCCGCGCCTACCTCTTCAACCCGATGGCGCGCGCGGACGCCGGCGGCGGCTCGAAGCTGTTCTTCGTCGGCGGCGCCTACGTGGACGAACTCGTTCGCACGCCGCAAGGCTGGCGCATCCGGCGCCGCGTCGAGCAGCAGTCCTGGGTCGACGTCCGCCCGTGAGGTCGGGCCGGGCGCGCGACGCGCGCGCCGGCGACCCGGGCTTCGCCGATCCCGGGCTCAGATCTCGAACTGAGCGCCGAGCTCGATGACCCGGTTCGGCGGGATTCCGTAATAGGCGGTCGCCGACGGCGCGTTGCGCGACAGGAATGCGAACAGCGACTTACGCCAGCCGGGCAGGCCCGATTCCCCGGTCGGCAGCAGCGTCTCCCGGCCCAGGAAGAAGGTCGCGTCGTCGGGGGCCACCGCGAGCCCACGGGGCCGGCAGGCCTCGAGGATCTCCGGGACGTTCGGCGTCTGCATGAATCCGTAGCGCGCGAGAACGCGGTAGAATCCGCGACCGAGCTCGGCGATCTCGACCCGCTCGTCCTGGGCGACCTCGGGCTGGCGGACGGTCGACACCGACAGCAGCACGACGCGCTCGTGGAGCACCTTGTTGTGCTTCACGTGGTGGAGCAGGACCATCGGGATGCCGTCGGGGTTCGAAGTCATGAACACGGCCGTTCCCGGCACCCGGTGCACCGAGGCGTGCTCGGGGTCCGCGAGGAAGAGCCCGATCGGCAGGCGCCCCTTCGTGAGCACCCGCGACAGCTCCGCACGGCCCCGCTTCCAGGTCGTCATCACCGTGAAGATCACGCTCGCGATCGCGAGCGGGAACCAGCCGCCATGGGTGATCTTGAGCAGGTTCGGGCCGAGGAAGGCGAGGTCGAAGACGAGGAACACCGAGCACAGCGCGCCGGCCGCGAGGCGCGACCACTGCCACTTTTCCCGCAGGAAGGCGTAGAAGAGGAACGTGGTGACGGCCATCGTCGCCGTGACCGCGAGCCCGTAGGCGTCGGCGAGCCGGCTCGACTCCCGGAACATGAGGACGACGATCAGGCACAGCACCATGAGCGCCTTGTTCACCGCGGGCACGTAGATCTGGCCGAGCTCGGTGTCCGAGGTGTGGACGATCGTGAAGCGCGGCACGTAGCCGAGCTGCACCGCCTGCTGCGTGAGCGAGAAGGCCCCCGAGATGAGCGCCTGCGAGGCGATGATCGTCGCGAAGGTCGCGAGGATCACGAGCGGCACGAGGCCCCACGTCGGCGCCATCTCGAAGAAGGGATGGCGGAGGTCCTTGCCGTGCTCGATCAGGAGAACCCCCTGGCCGAAGTAGTTCAGGAGGAGCGCCGGGAACACCACGGCCGTCCAGGCGAGGCGGATCGGCCGGGCCCCGAAATGGCCCATGTCGGCGTAGAGCGCTTCGCCGCCGGTGATGACGAGCACGACCGATCCGAGCACGAGGAAGCCGTGCCAGCCGTGGTGATGGAGGAACCCGAGCGCCCGCCGGGGGTCGATCGCGGCGAGGACCGAGACGTGGTCGCCGTGCTCGGAGAGAAGCTGCGAGACCCCGAGCGCCGCGAGCACCCCGAACCAGACGAGCATCATCGGGCCGAAGACGGCCCCGATCCCGGCCGTCCCGCGGTACTGCACCGCGAAGAGCGAGACGAGGATCCCGAGCGTGATCGGCACGATGAAGCCGTCGAACCGGTCGGTCGCGACGCCGAGCCCCTCGACCGCCGAGAGCACCGAGATCGACGGGGTGAGCACGCCGTCGCCATAGAGCAGGGCCGCCCCGAACAGGCCGGCGAGCAGCAGCAGGAAGCGCGGTCGCGGCGAGCTGCGGTCGGCCTCGCCGGCCTTGATGAGCGAGAGCAGGGCGAGGATGCCGCCCTCGCCCTCGTTGTCGGCCCGCATGACGAAGCCGAGGTACTTGACCGAGATGACGACGGTGAGGGCCCAGAAGATCAGCGAGAGCACGCCCAGCACGTTGTCGGGCGAGATCTCGATCGGGTGCTCGCCGAGGAAGCACTCGCGGAGCGCGTAGAGGGGCGAGGTGCCGATGTCGCCGTAGACGACGCCGAGGGCGCCGAGCGCGAGGGGGAGGAGCGCCCCGCGATGGCCGTGGCCGTGGCCGTCGCCGTGGCCGTCGCCGTGGCCGTCCTTGCCTGGTTCGCCTTCGCTCATGCGTTCGAGGGGGATCCGGCGCTCGCGGACTCCGGCACGGCCCGGTCCTCCCCGTGCCGCGGGGGTAACACAGCGGTCACGCCGGACGCGAGGGCCGCGGGAGGAGCCCTTCGAGCGTGCCGAGGAGGACCCGGACCTCGGCGAGCAACGCCTCCCCCCTCGCCTCGGTCGAGCAGAGGATCCGGCGGTCGGGCGTCATCGCCATCCGGCCCCGGCTCCCGCCCACCAGTGCGACCAGGCCGTCGACCGGGAGAGGAGTCGAGGCATGGAGGACGATCGCGAGTTTCGGGCCCTTGAGTTTCGCCTCCTCGATCCCGAGCGCCTTCATCCGGCGGCGCAGGTCCATCACGTCGAGCAGGGTCTCGACCAGCGCGGGCGGCGGGCCGTAGCGGTCGGTCATCTCCTCCGCGAACAGCACCCGCTCCTCGGGCCGCCGCATCGCGGCGAGCCGCTTGTACCAGACGAGCCGCTGGTTCACGTCGTCGAGGTACGAGTCCGGGATGTAGGCGGGCACGCCGATCGAGATCTCCGGCTCGAGGTCGGTCTCGACCGGCTCTCCGCGCAGCTCCTGCACGGCCTGCTCCATCATCTGCGTGTAGAGTTCGAAGCCGACCGCGGTGATGTGCCCGCTCTGCTGCTTGCCGAGCAGGTTGCCCGCGCCGCGGATCTCGAGGTCGTGCGCCGCGATCTTGAAGCCGCCGCCGAGCTCGTCGAGGTGCTCGAGCACCTCGAGCCTCTGGCGGGCCTCGCGGGTGAGCGACTGCGCGCCGGGGACGAGCAGGTAGGCGTAGGCCTGGACGGGCGACCGGCCGACGCGGCCGCGCAGCTGGTAGAGCTGGGCGAGACCGAAGGTGTCGGCGCGGTCGATGAAGATCGTGTTCGCGTTCGGGATGTCGAGCCCGGACTCGATGATCGCCGTGCAGAGCAGCACGTCGAACTCGTGCTGCATGAACGACAGCATGACCTTCTCGAGCTGGTGCTCTCGCATCTGGCCGTGGCCGACGCCGATCCGCGCCTCGGGCACGAGCGCGCGCAGTCGCTCGGCCGTCGCGTCGATCGTCTCGACGCGGTTGTGGACGAAGAAGGCCTGCCCGCCGCGACGCAGTTCGCGCAGGATCGCCTCGCGCACGACCGCGTCGTCGAACCGCATCACCCAGGTGCGCACCGCCTGCCGGTCGGCCGGCGGCGTCTCGATGACCGACAGGTCGCGGATGCCGGTCAGCGAGAGCTCGAGCGTGCGCGGGATCGGGGTCGCGGTGAGCGTCAGCACGTCGACGGTCTTGCGCAGCTGCTTGATGCGTTCCTTGTCGCGCACGCCGAAGCGGTGCTCCTCGTCGACGACGAGCAGCCCGAGCCGCGCGAACTTCACGTCGGACTGCAGCAGCCGGTGCGTGCCGACGACCAGGTCGACCTCGCCCGAGGCGAGCCCGGCCGCGACCTCGGCGTTCTCCGTCCGCGTGCGGAAGCCCGACATCGTCTCGATGCGCACCGGGTAGCCGGCGAAGCGCTTGCGGAAGCTCTCGCCGTGCTGCTGCGCGAGCACGGTGGTCGGCACGAGCACGGCGACCTGGCGACCCTCCATCGCGCAGACGAAGGCCGCGCGCATCGCGACCTCGGTCTTGCCGTAGCCGACGTCGCCGCACACCAGCCGGTCCATCGGCTTCTCGCTGCCGAGGTCGGCGAGCACCTCGTCGATCGCGCGCTTCTGGTCGGGGGTCTCGTCGAAAGGGAAGCGCGCCTCGAACTCCTGGTACCAGGCGTCGCCGGTCGAGAACGAGTGCCCCTCCTCGCGCGCGCGCGTCGCGTAGAGCGCGAGCAGCTCGTGGGCCATCGCGAGGATCGACTCCCTCGCCTTGGCCTTCGCCTTCTCCCACGCGAGGCCGCCGAGCTTGTCGAGCAGCGGGTTCGCGCCGTCGCCGCCGACGTACTTCTGCACGAGGTTCACGCGGTCGACCGGCAGGAAGAGGCGGTCGCCTCCCTGGTACTCGAGCTCGAGGAAGTCGCCCTCGGTGCCGCCGACCGTCATGTGGCGCAGCCCGCGGTAGAGGCCGATCCCGTGGTCGACGTGGACGACGTGGTCGTCCGGCGCGAGCTGCGAGAGGCTGCGCATCACCTGGTCGAGCGTGAGCGCGACGGCCTTGCGCTTCCTCCCGTGGCGGTGCTCGCCGAACAGGTTCGCCTCGGCGATGCAGACGAGCCCGTCGGCGGGCAGCTCGACCGACGACGTGAGCCCGCCCTCGAGCACGAAGGCGCCCGGACCGGGGCGCTCCCCGAGCGCGTGCGGCAGCGAGCCGCCGCAGGCGGGCAGCGGCAGGTCCGCCTTCTCGAGGATGCGGACCAGGCGCTCGGCCTGCGCCGCGTTGCCGACCACGAGCGCGGTGCGACGGCCCGCCGCGGTCCACTCGGCGAGGCGCGCGGCAAGTGCCGCGAAGCCGCGCTCCTCGCGCAGCATCCGGGTCGCGTGCAGCTCGGGCACGCGGGAGGCGACGCGGATCGCGCCCGCCGCGTGCTCGTCGAGCACGACCCGCGGGAGCGCCGCGAGGTCGCGCGCGAACTCGTCGGGCGACGAGTGCAGGGCCGCGGCCGGCGCGTGCGCGCGCCGCTCCTCGGCAGCGAGCGCCTCGTGCTCGACGACGCCATCCCAGCACCGCTCGACCGCGGCGGACACCGCCTGCTCGTCGTCGACCACGACGGTCGTGCCCGCGGGCAGCAGCGAGACGAGCGGCACGAGGTCGAGCAGGTAGGGCGCCAGCGCCTCGACCCCGGGGAAGTGCCGGCCCTCGGCGAGCGCGTCGAGGAGGTCGCGGCGGTCGGCGCGCGTCATCTCGAGCTCGCGCGCGCGGTCCTCGATCCGGCGCGCGACCGCCGGGTCGCGCATCGCGGACGCGGGAAACTCGGCCGCGGGCAGGACGAGCGCCTCCTCGCGGTCGGCGACGCGCCGCTGCGTGCCCGGGTCGAAGGCGCGGATCGACTCGATCACGTCGCCGAGGAGCTCGAGCCGCACCGGGTCGTCGCTGCCGGTCGCGAACACGTCGACGAGCCCGCCGCGCACCGCGAAGTCGCCGCGCTCCTCGACGAGCGGGCGTCGCCGGTAGCCCCAGTCGACGAGTCGCGCCGCGAAGGCGTCGAGGTCGAGCTCGTCGCCCTGCACGAGGTAGGCGACGGCCCGCCGCAGCACGTCGGGCGAGACCACCCGCTGCAGCATCGCGTCGGCCGAGGCGACGACGACCGGGTTCGGGGTCTGCGCGAGGTGCCACAGTCCCTCGATGCGCTGCGCGACCGTCTCCGCGGACGGCGAGGTCGGCGAGAAGGGCGGCACGTCCCACGCCGGAAAGACGTGGAC